>CAVYIL010000107.1:0-4733 GCA_963768325.1 uncultured Flavobacteriaceae bacterium
GAGTTAGTTATTAGTCTTCGTAGTTCTACTTGGATGTCTATAGACGAGGTTTGGGAAGCTCTTCTAGAGACTAATCCAAATATATCCAGAAGCTCTGTATATCGTTGTTTTGTAAAAGAAAACATTAATAAAGTACCTCAGGAAAAGAAAGATAAGGCCAAGAAATTCAAAGCATATAAGCCAGGATATTTACACATTGATGTAACTTATTTGCCTAAATTTAAAGGACAACCTCATTATCTATTTGTAGCTATTGACAGAGCGACAAGAACTATGTTTTATTGGATTTATGAAAATAAAACTGCCGAAAATACAGAAAATTTCATGGATAAATGTTTTGCCTTTTTTCCAATTTACATAACTCATACCCTAACAGATAATGGACTAGAGTTTACCAATAGATTAATACGATCTAAAAAAGGAAATCTTTGTCAAAAACCATCAAAAATGGATATTAAATGTGCTGATAAGAATATTGAACATAGGCTAACTAAACCATCAACACCAAAAACTAATGGCATGGTTGAAAGAGTAAATGGAACAATTAAAAACAATACTATATTAAAAACAAAATATCAAAATAAATATGAAATGGAAACGGATATGATAAATTTTCTTTGCTTTTATAACATTTATAGAAGACACGGTTCCTTAAGGAAAGAACTAGACGTGAAAACTCCGCTTCAGGCCATTGAAAAATGGTATCAAATTGAACCAGAACTTTTTAAAATAACACCCGATGAGTTTAAAAATAAAATACTAGATTTACAAAATAAATATAATCAACTTTCATCAACAACGTTGTGAAACTTGACATCTACTGATACATTTATGGCTTCATTAATAAATTCTGTAGTAGGGATTTGTTCTTCTGAGGCATTTTCGATTTTACTCCACTCTAGTGTGTTGGGGTTAAATTGATGAAATTGTGGTGTTTTATAAGCTTTGTTACTACTTTCTATCAAAGTAGAAGCGATATCATTTGCGTAGCCACTAGAATAATATGGAGATACTAATTCTTTGCTTAAAAACTCTTTTCCTGTATAACGATATGCATAATTTTTTCCATCTGAAGGGGCTAAAGTGTCATTGGAGCCTATTAATAAACTATGTGCTTTACCTACTTTATGTATTACATCTCCAATTATAAAACTCTCTATTTCACTTTGTCCTGCTGCTGTATGCAGATGTTTTAATTGAATATTTTCATAATTCTCATCCCACACGATACCAAAGGTACTATTGATCTTTTTCATATCGGGGACAAAATGTGTAATCAAATCTCCTAATATGGGTATATCTCCTGCATCAGGTATATTTTGATCCCAGTTATCATACGTTTGTAATACTGCAAAACTATTGCCTGCCTGTACATCTATTTTACCGTCTTTTCCTAAAAATGAAGATAATAATGGGATTTTTTCTTTGTATATATTTAAATCGATTCTGTCGCCTACTAATGTTGCTTTTTTGTTTATCTTCTTCCCTTTTAGTTTCCAATTCATATTTTCATCATGGTAGAGTAAACTAATATCTGCATGAATCCCATGAGAGTCTGTAATTACTGCTACAATCAGATTATTTTTTATACTTATAGCAGATCGATGATCTAATTTTTCTTCTACGGATTCTCCTTCAGTACCTATTATACTACTAAAAGCATTTTCTAGAGTATCTCCTGTTGTTTCATTAATTTTTGTCTTAAAATCAGTACGCAATTGACGGCTATAAGTACTTATAATATGCCCATCCCAAGTGTATATGTATAAAAAATCTGTGATCTCGTCTAATATTGCTACAAATTCATCGTCAGAATCTAATGTAAAATATTTACTAGTTAGGTTGGCTATTTCTGTTTTTTGAATCCATTCTCCTAGAACTAAATTGTTTTTATAGGAAATAATTACTTGAGATTCTCCTTCAGAGGATACTAATACAAAAAAAGTATCTTGTAGCGTAACATGGTAAACTTTTCTAGGGTGTTTTGCAGCATCTTTATCTCTGGCTGTATATAACTCTTTTTGGTGGTTAATAAATTGGGTTTCTCCACTACCGAATTCTCCTTCAATAAGTTCTTTAAGTTTTTCTGCTTCTTTTTCAAGTCCTGAAGCTATATCTAATACAATATCTTTTATAACTGTAAATTGCCCTTTATACCAATTCTGAATAGCAGTTCCTATATCTCCACTAATAACGTCTTCCCCTACTTTATAAAAAGATTTTGCTTCTCCTTTTAGTGCATCTTCAAAACCATTAATCACACTCATAGCTACAGGAGAAACTGCAGCTATTTTTTCAAAAACTTTTTCTTTTAGTTGTTTAAAAACCCCTTTAGTATACTGATCTTTAGACAAATACCTATCATAAAAATAACCTTTAAACTTTCCTAAATCTTTTTCTACCCATCGATCTCCTATCCAATGATATACTTTAACATAGCTTTGTCTTTTTGTTAAATCTTGGGATTCGAATATTGCTACGACGTAATCCGAACCATAAAACAACTCTGGGGCACTCCATCGAGATGTTGTACCATAGGTTTCATTAATTGGATTTGCGGGAAATGATATTTCGATATCTGTAGAACTTCCTTCTATCTTTTGTTTACCATATCGATATGCATAGCTGATACCCTCAGGTTTGGTGTATTGTTTTATTGCGCCATATAATGCGCCCGTTTCAGGATTGTATAACTTGGTATTATCTTTTGTATATCCAGCTTTAACATTATCCGTTATATCTAAACCAAAATAATTAAACATTGTTGAAGGCTTATAAGATATTCCTTTAGAATCTAAATACTTTATTTTGGTTAACAACCGTTTTCGAAGTTCTGTATCGGGATTTATAAAATCGTATTCTAATTGAATTTCTCGCATTAGATTTCCTTTACGATTTTTTAAAGCAATAGATGATAGATATTGATTTTTATAGCGCTCTTGATATGCATCTTTATCATTTGATAAAGATGCGCTACTTTTTTCTGTATGGGGGTCTATAAATTCTTTTGCATCCTTATCCTGATACGTAAAATCAACTGTTTTACCACGCAAACCTTCTACTCTTGTTAAATAATTAGAACGAGTATGTTTTTTCCCCTGATCGCCAACTTCCTCTTCTTGTCTTTGATAATAAAATTTTACTTGTTCGCTATATATTGTTTCTATAGCCGAAAGATTATATACTATGGGTATTTGACTTTGGTTTTCTACAACAGTGGAGCTTCCTATCCAATTTTTCCATTTTACATTATATTCTTCGCTATTGGATTCGTGTGTAATAAGAGACCCGTCTCCATAAATATAGACTTGTCCATCTGAATGGTATACTTTCCACTGATCCGAAACTAAATGATGTTTGACAATCCAATCGGGTTGACTATTTATTCTATACTCCTTTTCTTGGTCTACTTCAGAGATAAATAGCAGCATAAATGTATTACCTTTAGAATATAACATATAGTTATCATCCTTTGTAGTACCTGTTTGATGGGTTATACGTACAATCTTATCTTCTGGATACGCCCAGCCTAAACCTATAATTCCTTCTTTTTGATCTCGATTCCAGAGACTAGCTTTTTGGGCTACTCCTTCACTATTATAGGTTAAAATAGATTGATAGCCTTCTACCGAAAAAAGAGGTTCTTGAAAAGTGACTGTTCCTGTGCTTAAATCAACTTGATCTACTGGCAGGGCTCCTCCTTTCTGAGCGGTTATTTCTGTTAAATAAAAACTTTTTCCCTTTGCTAAATCTCGGAGCATAGCATAAGTAGGGGTAAAACTACTGAATAGCATTAAAATAGATAGAAAATAAGCTCCTATCACTTGGTGTGTTTTTGTGTGCATTATATTTTGTTGGTTTTAAAAGAATAGAGCAATAAAGAGATTCTTTATTTTAAATAGTTTGTAAATATTTATAGTTAATCATGATCTCTAGTATTGTGTAATAGTGAATAATATTTATTTAAAATTGATCAACACAAAATTAGTGTTTATTTATAAAATTATAGCACAATTTTAACTTGTGAAATTAAATAAACAGACCCCTAAAAAACGTAACTAATTAATAAAAAATACATTACTAAAATAAATTCACTCTAAAAAACAAAAAATATTTCAAAAAAACGGATAAAACCTATCGAGACTACTCGATTTTTTTCTTTCATAAAAATGATCTATTTCTAAAAAATGAATAATCCTGTAGAAATGATTTAAAAAATCAAATTATACCACTTTACTTATGAATTTACTGAAAAAGAAAAGTGGTATAACTTCTAAAATGCAAAAAATGAACGTACAGAATTTAATTAATACACATAACTATTTTATTACAAGCTATTTGTTTTTTTTATCATGTAGAAAACTATCGTTTTCTAAAAACTCTTAAAAAAGTATTTCTTAAATTCTTTTTTCGTATATTTTTATTACTATACCTGCCATTAATTTCATTTTTTTTAATACTTCTATATTGAATAGAGTTTGTATAATTATACATGTCTTCACTGCTTTTAATATATAAATAAAGCATGTACCATAGCATTAACATTAATGCTGCTAAAAAAATTTGAGAAAAAATAATTAATGCAAAAGCTTCAGGTGTTATCCAAATTTTAGTACTCATGTTTATATCAATTTAATCTGGTTAGTATTAAAAGGTTTAAAATAATATGCTCTTTAGATTAAGCCTAAAGTTTAATTTATAAGGGCAATACGTAACTGAACCCGAGGAATGGA
>CAVYIL010000108.1:0-43806 GCA_963768325.1 uncultured Flavobacteriaceae bacterium
TTTATTTTATTACGAAATTTATTAATAAATATATACACCGTTCCATTAGTAGGATTTTGGCTTAGATCATTTTCTATTAAACCGCAAAGGCTATCAAAACTTTTGCGCATGTCGCAAGCATTACAATATAGCTGAAAACAGTTTGAAATCGTTAACCCAAACATCTATACAGGAATTTCAATTTCAACACCTGAAATACATCGTATCACTATAACTCCTTTTGGAATATTTATAGGGGTAACCGAGATAGGTACGAAATCGGTTTTAGAACTTTCCTTCTTTGATGTAGAGGAATTAGTGTTGGATAGCTTTTTAATCCAGTAATACATCTTGTTTTCCGATACTCCATGGGCTGCAGCAAAAGCTTTTTGGCTTTGACCAGATAATAGATAAGCCTTTACTAATTTCTCCATCTTCGAGGCGTTTGTTTCTTTTGACATACTGAATATTTTTTATGGCAAAACTAAAACTGTAGATCAAGAAAAAAAATATGTACTTTGTCGGACGGATACGTAATAGAAATACCATCAAGGAGTAAAACCAATTGTGAATAATCTAACTGTAGGCTTTCCACCTCAGGGCTATAAACAGGTAAATCAAAGCTACTAGATTCTAAGCGTTTGTAGTACAATACAAAACCTCCAGACTGCCAGTGTAATAATTTTATTTTATTACGAAATTTATTAATAAATATATACACCGTTCCATTAGTAGGATTTTGGCTTAGATCATTTTCTATTAAACCGCAAAGGCTATCAAAACTTTTGCGCATGTCGCAAGCATTACAATATAGCTGAAAACAGTTTGAAATCGTTAACCCAAACATCTATACAGGAATTTCAATTTCAACACCTGAAATACATCGTATCACTATAACTCCTTTTGGAATATTTATAGGGGTAACCGAGATAGGTACGAAATCGGTTTTAGAACTTTCCTTCTTTGATGTAGAGGAATTAGTGTTGGATAGCTTTTTAATCCAGTAATACATCTTGTTTTCCGATACTCCATGGGCTGCAGCAAAAGCTTTTTGGCTTTGACCAGATAATAGATAAGCCTTTACTAATTTCTCCATCTTCGAGGCGTTTGTTTCTTTTGACATACTGAATATTTTTTATGGCAAAACTAAAACTGTAGATCAAGAAAAAAAATATGTACTTTGTCGGACGGATACGACTTCCTAATGTGGTTTCGCTTCTAAATCGTAATGCTTCGAAATCTTTTTACAATAAATCAATGGCATATGCCTTTAAGAAAAGTAATGATTTACAAATCTATATCCGTGAATAATCATACCTCATGATTATTCTAAAGAAAAATAATTACACATCAACAATCCCTCTTAGGCTTATTCTAAACAGACTCATATACTAAAAAACCCACTAATATAGTGGGTTTTTTTATAAGTGAGATAATTCGATTTATTATTTTAAAAGACTATTTTACTTTTTCTACAATAGCTTTAAAAGCTTCAGGATTATTCATTGCTAAATCTGCAAGAACCTTTCTATTTAGTTCTATGTTATTAGCTTTTATTTTTCCCATAAATTGTGAGTAAGACATGCCGTATAGACGTGCCCCCGCATTTATACGAGTAATCCATAATGCACGGAAAGTTCTCTTTTTATTTCTACGGTCTCTATACGCATAAAGCATTGCTTTATCCACGGCATTTTTTGCTACAGTCCAAACGTTCTTACGTCGTCCGAAGTAACCTTTTGCTTGCTTAAGAACTTTTTTTCTTCTAGCTCTTTTTGCAACAGAATTTACTGATCTTGGCATAATTTACTTTTTTTTTAGTAGTAGGCGATTTAATAAATTATTTATCAAACTCTTAATATAGCCTATCTCCTTGGTTTACAATTATTTTAACCTAATTAAAGAACGATTATTTTAAACGTAATTGTTCTTTAATACTGTTTTCATCGCTTTTATGCACTAACGTAGTGTGCGTTAAAGCTAGCTTACGCTTTTTAGATTTCTTTGTCAAAATATGACTCTTAAAAGCGTGCTTTCTCTTGATTTTACCAGTACCTGTAAGCTTAAAACGCTTTTTAGCACTTGATTTAGTTTTCATTTTAGGCATTTTATCCTTTTTTTTATAATAATCTCACTTATTATTTTTATAAAACCTCTATTCTCTAGAAGTTTTAAAATTCATTTTTCAGTTTATAGGACTTATTTTAATTTTTTTGGAGCTATAAACATAATCATCCGTTTACCTTCTAATTTAGGCATTTGCTCTACCTTTCCAGATTCTTCAAGCTCTTGCGCTAGTCTTAACAATAAAATCTGTCCTTGATCTTTGTATATTATAGAACGACCTTTGAAAAAAACGTATGCTTTCAATTTACAGCCTTCACTTAAAAATTTAATTGCATGCTTTTTCTTAAACTCGTAATCATGTTCATCCGTGTTAGGACCAAATCTAATTTCTTTAATTGTGACCTTAGTCGCTTTTGTTTTTAAAGCTTTGTCTCTTTTTTTCTGCTCATAAAGGAATTTTTTATAATCCATTATTTTACAAACAGGAGGAACTGCTTTCGGTGAAATTTCGACAAGGTCTAATTCTTGCGCTTCTGCAAGTTCTAGTGCTTTTTTTATTGGGTAGACTCCGACTTCAACGTTGTCACCAACAAGACGTATTTCATCAACCCTAATTTTATGGTTGATTCTGTGAGCATCCTCTTTAATTACTCTTAGTGGTTTTTGAGACCTTCTTCTTCGTATAGCTATGACTTCAAAATTTAAATTAAACTTATTTTTTTATACGCTAAATACTTTTAACGTTTTATCAATCTCTTCAGTTATTATTTTAGAAAATTCATCAACACTTATTTCCCCTATATCTTCCCCCCCATGTCTTCTTACGGAAATGGTGTTATTATCCTCTTCTTGTTCCCCTACAATAATAATGTAAGGAATTTTTTTCATTTCAGCTTCTCTTATTTTTTTACCTATTGTTTCATTTCTATTATCAGTAAAAGCGCGAATTTCGTTAATTTCCAACAAATTTAAAACTTTTTCGCAGTATTTTTCATATTTCTCACTGATAGAGAGAATAATAGCTTGCTCTGGCATCAACCATAAAGGAAAATTACCTCCTGTATGCTCTAATAAAATTGCAATAAACCGTTCCATACTTCCAAACGGAGCTCTGTGGATCATTACTGGTCGATGCATTTCATTATCACTTCCCTTATATTGCAGATCAAATCTTTCTGGCAGATTATAATCTACCTGAATAGTTCCTAACTGCCAATTTCTACCTAGTGCATCTTTTACCATGAAATCCAGCTTCGGTCCATAAAAAGCCGCTTCGCCACTTTCTATTTTATAATCTAATCCTTTGTCTTCAGCTGCATTTATTATAGCATTTTCAGCTTTTTCCCAATTTTCTAAATTACCTATGTATTTGTCTGGATTCTCTAAGTCTCTTACTGACACCTGAGCTGTGAAGTTTTCAAACCCTAATGAACCAAAAACGTATAATACTAAATCAATGACTTTCTTAAATTCTTCATCTAATTGGTCTGGAGTACAAAATATATGTGCATCATCCTGAGTGAACCCTCTTACCCTTGTTAGCCCATGTAACTCTCCGCTTTGCTCATATCTGTATACTGTTCCAAACTCAGCATATCTTTTTGGTAAGTCTCTATATGACCATGGTCCACTATTGTATATTTCGCAATGATGTGGGCAATTCATCGGTTTTAACAGAAACTCTTCTCCATCTACAGGTGTACTAATAGGCTGAAAGCTATCTTCCCCATACTTAGCAAAATGTCCTGAGGTAACATAAAGTTCTTTTTGCCCAATATGTGGGGTTACGACCATTTCATAACCTGCTTTTTTCTGTGCTTTTTTCAAAAATTGCTCCAAACGATCCCGCAAAGCTGCTCCTTTAGGTAACCAAAGTGGTAATCCTTGACCTACTTTTTTAGAAAACGTAAAGAATTCGAGTTCTTTTCCTAGTTTTCTATGATCTCGTTTTTTCGCCTCTTCTATTAATTCTAAATATTCTTTTAACTCTTTTTGTTTTGGAAAAGAAGTTCCGTAAACTCTTGTTAGTTGTTTATTTTTTTCATCACCTCTCCAATAAGCTCCTGCAACACTCATTATTTTTACTGCTTTGATAATTCCTGTATTAGGAATATGTCCTCCTCTACATAAATCCGAAAAGGTATCATGGTCGCAAAAAGTTATTGTTCCATCTTCTAGATTTTCAATTAACTCTACTTTATATTCATTTCCTTCTTTTAGATATTTGGACAAAGCATCTTTCTTAGAAACTGATCTTAATTTGAAATCATGCTTTCCTCTAGCAATTTCTAACATTTTATCCTCTATCGTCTTAAAATCTTTTTCTGAAATTACTTTCTCTCCTAAATCTACATCATAATAAAATCCGTTATCAATTGCTGGACCTATCGAAAGTTTAACTCCTGGATAAAGTTCTTCTAGCGCTTGTGCTAAAACGTGAGATGATGAGTGCCGAAATGCTGTTTTTCCTTCCTTATCATTCCATGTATATAAAGTCAAATTACCATCGGTTGTTAATTCGGTTGAGATTTCTATTGTGTTATTATTAAATTTCGCAGATATAACATTTCTTGCAAAACCTTCGCTAATATCTTTTGCTACGTCTATTGCTTTTATTCCACTAATATACTCTCTAACCGAGCCATCTGGCAACGTAATTTTAATCATCTTCTATTTGTTATAAAGGACAAAGATAATATGTTAATCAAGTTCAAACAATACATAAAGTATATTTAATTGACTAAGTTATTATATTTTATGATTCAATTTGCAAAAACAACACTTTCAGGGGGTTAATTCGTCACTTATTCTATTTAAAATATTAAAAATTATTGCTAATAACTTTTTTAAGTAATGAATACACACTTATTATGTAATTTATTCAAGACTCAAAAAATTAATTATTGATCTGTTTATTAATATTACTATTAACTTTATCTAGTACTTTTATTTGGATAGATTAATTATACAGAAAAAAACTATGTATTGTCTGTAAGAATTTCCTTTGATAATATTCCTACTTTTTGAAAATAAAGACACGGATAGTTCAGATGTCCTTACACACAGTAATTCTATTATCTAGTATAGGAGTTAATATTAATTTCTATACTAGATAATAGAATTGTTATTTATAATTGTTTTATTTTTTTCAATTTAGCTTTCCATACCTCGAGAGTCTCCTTGTGCTTTGATATGTTTTTATGTACATCTAATACTAATGGGTTATCTTTTTTGGTATGCTTAAAGAATAGTAGATTATTTTCTAATTGACGTATCTCCCCCCTTACCTCATCTATCTTTTTGAGTATAAAACTTTGCTCGTTTTTTAAAGCTTTATCGTCACTTTGGTTTGACAAAGATGTTAGTTTGTTACCATATTTAATTAGTTCCGTTTCCTTTCTACTTAAACTAAGCTCTTCAAATAATGTATCTAAAACTTTATTAAAATCTGATTCTATACTTCTTTTCTTATAAGGAACTCTTCCTAATGTTTTCCAAATTTTAATATTTTCTTTTATTGTTGCTAGATCTTTTTCTGCATCTCCCGTAAGTTTAAAATCTTTGAATGAATTAAGGTGTTCTTGTTTTTTTTCTAAGGCTACCAGTTCTTCTTTATTAGCTATTTCTCTCTCTGAATGTATCTTATCAAAATAATAATTACAGGCTTCTTTAAATCTTTTCCAGATCTTATCACTATCCTTACGAGGAACATGACCTATAGACCTCCAATCGGCCTGTATTTTTTTCATCAAAGGTGTTGTGACTTCAAAATCGTCACTATCTTTATTATCTTCAGCAATCTTAATCAGTTCCATCTTTTTATTTAGATTTTCAAACTGATCCTTTTTTAGGTTTTTATAGAATGTATTTTTATTTCTATTAAAATCCCTAACTGCTGTTTTGAACTGACTCCAAATTTCTTCGTTAACATTAGCAAGAACCTTACCTGCTTTAAAGAAGTCGTCTCTGAGTTTTTCTATTTCTTTTATTTTTTCTTGCCATCCGCTATGATTTTTAGCTGGGTCTGCTCCTACCTGGATAATATTTTCTATAATCCCTTTTTTAATTTCAATATTTTTTTCTAAAACTTTTTCTTGTTGCTTAAAATAACTCTGACGATTTTCGTGAATTTGTTTAGTTAGCAGACTAAATTTTTCCCATATAGCTTCTCTATATTCTTTATCTACAGGTCCTAAATCTTCTTTCCACATTTTGTGTAGGATCTGTAGTTCTCTAAAGCTTCTATTTACATCGGTATCTTGTGCTAATTCTGTGGCACGTTCTATTATTTTAAGCTTTTGCTCTAAATTATATTTGAAATCTAAATCTCTAAATTCCCTGTTAAGGTGAAGAAAGTCGTAAAAATTCTCTGTATGGTGGTGATAAGTATTCCACACAGTATTGTATTTGTCTCTTGGTATGGCTCCTGCATTACGCCATTTTTCTTGAATACTCTTAAATTGATTATATGTGGTATTTATATTTTCGTCTATTGTTAATAACCCTTTTAATTCTTCTATTAATTCTAATCTCTTTTTGAGATTTTCTTGCAAATCTTTTTTGAGATTTTGATAATATCCATTTCTCTTTTCTTTGTAATCGAAATAAATGGTATTAAATTCTTTTTTTAAGGGTGTGGAATAATGAAAATCTATTAAATCTCCTCCATCTGCTAAAAATTCGTCTTTCTTTTGTTCAGACTCTTCATTAAATTTGGCATTAAATTCAGATTTTATTTCCTCTACATGTTCTTTTATCGCTTGAATCTTTTCATTTTTAATTAAATATTGTAATTCTTTAATCAAATCTTCTTTGCTCATCGAATGATAATCTTTCTTTTGGATATCATGTCGTTCTAACGTTGTTTCATCTTCACTATCCTCTGCAACAGCTAATTCTATTTGATTTAAAATAGTTTCATCAGATTCTATTTCTTTATTCTGGTTGTCAACGGAAAGATTACTTTCTATTTCTTCGGGATTGGCAATATTCATGTTTTTGGTATTAGAGTCTTTTATTTCAACATCCTGAAGTTCTGAACTTGAAACGTTAAATTCTTGATCTTTACTAACAGAATTATCAGAATTAGTAATTAAAGCGTCTTTTTTATTTTGTTTATTTCCATCTGCCTTTGGCAGGTTATCGTGTGTAGACATTATATAAATTATTTTTGTTCGCCTGATATTAATCTTGTCTAAGATACTAACATATTAGAAAATCTCAAAATGATTAAGTGTATTTAGGGGTTTATTACATTTTATAATTAAAAATAATGTGCTAAAATACACAAAAATCATGAACTCCATATTTGCCAGTCCTTTCTGCTTGAAATATAAGCATTTGTAATCCATTGGATACTTTTGCGTTTTTTTCTCTTCCTTTTTTCATAAATGTAGTTTCTTGGGGATTATAAATAAGGTCAAATAATATGTGGTCATTTGTTAAGTATTCATATGGTATGTCTGGGTGATTTTCTACATCAGGATAAGTTCCTAATGGCGTACAATTTATTATTATTTTATGTTCCTGTATAATCTCTTTATTCAGGTCTGTATAATTTAATTCTTTAAAATCAGGGTTACGCGATACATTAACATGGTTAATGCCTAACTCTTTTAATGCATATGCTATAGCTTTAGAGGCTCCTCCTGTTCCCAAAATTAATGCTTTTTTAATTGTATCGTTTAGTAGTGGTTTTAAAGATTCCATAAAACCGAAATAATCACTATTGTATCCTTTTAATTTTTGACCTTCACAGAATTTAATGACATTAACTGCTCCTATTTCTTTGGCTATAGGATCAAGTTCATCTAGGTAAGGTAATATTTCTTCTTTGTAGGGTATAGTCACGTTTAACCCTTGTATTTCGGGATTTTTTATTACTTTTTTCAGTTCATTTATTTTGTTTAAATCAAAGTTTTTATATTCGTGTTGGAGGTTTTCTTTTTTAAATTTTTCTTCAAAATAACTTCTGGAAAATGAATAACTTATATTTCTACCTAATAACCCGTATACTTTCATTTACTTTTTTTTTATTTTCAAACTAATAAATGGCACCTTTTAATTTGGTGTTTGTTATTTTATTTGTTGTGCTGTTTTAAATTTCTGTTACCATACCATTCTAACCATAATACTACAATAATACCTAAAAAAACAAAAAAGATTTGAATATATGTTTCTACTGATAAGAAATCAGGAAAAAAACGATCGTAATTGTCTAATATGGGATTGTTTTGTCCATCAATGAGAATATTACCCATATTGTCCAATTTATATATTTTAAGTTTCCATGGCCAAACAACACCTAATGACCCTGTTATAAATCCTATAATTACTGCAAAGGTTGCATTTTTATAGTGTTTTAATACGAAACCTAGAAAATGTGATAATGTAACTAGCCCTGTTATTGAACCTAGACTAAATATTGCTAGTACTTTGAGCATTCGTACTCTTTTTATATTTTCTAAAAAAGAGAGATCCCAACGTATCAAGTCTGCTATAGTGTCAAATAAAGCGTTTACTGAGTCTACTAATAAGAGTACATAATTTCCTAAAAGTATTAGAATAAAAGATCCTGATAATCCTGGAAGGGTCATTCCTGATACTCCTATTATACCACAAACAAAAACAAATAATAGGTTATCATTTTCTTTAGCTGGTTCTAACAAACTTATACCTATTCCAATGCATATTCCTACAGCTATAAGGATTATATTTCGTTTACTCCAATCATCGAAGTCTTTGAGTATATAATAGATTGAACCTATAATCATTCCAAAGAAAGCTGACCATACATAAAACTCATAGTGAACTATAAGATAGTCGAGTATTTTAGATACACTAAAATAGCTAATAAGCATTCCTGATATTAATAGTCCTAAAAATTTGCCGTTTATGTATCTCCAAAAACTTTGGAATCTAAAATTGATAAAAAGTTTAAATGCTTTAAAATTTATTTTCTGTAGTGAATATATGAATTCTTCATAAAAACCTGCAACAAAGGCTACTACTCCTCCTGATATGCCTGGAACTTTATTTGCTGCTCCCATAGCTAGTCCTTTTATTATCATAAAAAGTTTATCACTAAAGGTTCTAGTTTTTTGTTGCATAAATCCTGTTATTTTCTCACCGCTAGACGTTCCAATATAAGTATTAATATAAAACCTATTGTTGTGTATAATAAAACGAATAATATCATAGGGTCTCCTTCAAAATGATTAGGCAGTATGCTTTTTTCTATAAAGGGTACTTCTACTCCTTCTGAATTTAGTCTTGATAATATTGTTTTTTTCCAAGGCCATATTTTATTGAGTGAACCTATCATAAATCCTGTTAATATGGCTAATGTTGAGTTTTTATGGTTCTGAAACATCCAATTTAATGCTTTAGAAAATAATTTTAATCCGATGATTGCTCCTACTCCAATGATTGCAATTTTTATAAAGGATTGGTATAGTTCTTTTAAATTCAGGTTTATGATACCTTCTCGAAATTGATTTAAAATATCTATGAAAGTTTGGTAAGCTCCTAAAATTAATAGAATAAAAGCTCCTGATACTCCTGGTAATATCATAGCTATTATGGCTATAAAGCCGCAGAATAACAAATACCAATTGTTATCAGGAGATGCTATGGGTTCTGCTATTGTTATTAAATAGGATGCGATTGCTGCTATAATAATACCTAGAATCACTTTTATATTCCATTTGGTTATTTGTTTTCCTATGTAGATTATACTGGCTAGTACTAATCCAAAGAAAAAGGACCATAATAGTAATGGTTCGTTATGAAGCAGCCATTTTATTATACGAGCAAGTGAAAGAATACTGATTAAAATACCAATAAATAAAGACATTAAAAAGGTGAGATTGTATTTTTTCCAAGAATAAATTAATCCTTCTCTTCGCCAAATCTTGAAGAAATTAAGATCCAACTTGTTTATGGTTCCTATTAATTCTTCATATATTCCTGAAATAAATGCTATTGTTCCTCCAGAAACTCCAGGCACTACATCTGCAGCGCCCATCGCAAGCCCTTTGATAGCGATTATCAGATAGTCTTTTAGACTTCGTCGCATCTCTTTATTAATTTTAGATATTATTTATCTAAACAAATGTATGTATTTTTTGGTTTAATATATGAAGTTATAAGTTCTATTTATGCCTTCCTTAACACAGGACTTATCTTTTATCTTTAACAAAACTAAACACTAAACATTAAATGGTTTTCTAGGCTATTTTATATTCTAATATAATATTTTTCACTATATCTAGTTTGAATATTTTTCCGAAGAGTTCTTCTAGAATGATTTGATATTCAAAATCTAGTTCGAGTGCTTTTCTAAGGTGGTATTCTCCTTTTTCAAAGTCTTTATTTTCAAAAAATAATCCACTTAATCTGAATTGAATTTCTGCATTATCGGGATAAAATTCGATGGCTTGATATAGGTTCTGAACTGCTGTATTTGATTCTCCTATTTGTCTAAGAATATCAGATCTATTTAACCAAGTTTCTAGTTCATAATTACCTAATTCTATTGCTCTTCGATATCCTTTTTCTGCTTCTTCAAAATAAGATAGTTTATTATTTATTTTGGCATAACATTTCCAATATAAAACGTTTTCTCCATCAATGTTTATTGCTTTGTTAATATAATATAATGCTTTTTGATAGTTGTGCTTGCGCAAATAATAGTCTGTTATCGCTATCCATCCTTTGTCTAATAATGGGTCTTCATGAACTGTTCTAGAGTAATACTGTATTGCTAAATCATCATCTCCTAGTTTTTCATAACAACTACCTATTCTCAAGAGAGCAAAAGATGTTGGGTCGTCTAACTCTAATGTTATTCGATAGTTTTCTATGGCTTCAGCGTATTTTTTTAGTTTTTCTAGAACTTTACCTTTCTCTAAATAAGCTCCTATAAAGTATTCATCACTTATGATTGCAAAATCATAGGCTGTAAGTGCTTTTTCATAATCTTTTAAATCAAAATATTGTTTTCCTACCTGATGCCATGCTACTTCGCAATATGGGTTTTTATTTAAAAATAGGTACAAGTATTCGATGGCTTCTTCATGTTGGTCTAGAAAATCAAAACAATATATTATATTGTATAATGCGGAGTAATCTTCATCGTCTGCTTCTAGACATTTCATGAAACTGGTTTTGGCGTTTTCAAAATCGTCCATAAAAAGATATTCCATTCCTATTAATGAATATACGTCTGCATCATCTCTTGTGTACTTTAATGCTATATGCAGCAACTCGATGGCTTTTTTATGATTGTTTTGCTTAGATAGAATATTAGCTTTTTGTATGTATATTTCTTCGTTTTTAGGTTCTAAAGCGTGCAATTGTGCTAGTAGTTTATCTGCTTTGTCTAATCGGTCTTCAAAAACCATTACTTCTACCTGTAACAGTTTAAGAGTAACAGATGAAGGGTGCTGAGAAAGTCCTAAAGAAATTGCTTTTTTTGCTTTTGCTATTTTACCATTTTCTAAGTAATGATGAATTATGGATTCGAATTCATCTGAATCAAAAAATTTAACATCATTGGATTTCAACATCGATTCATATCGAGTTATTGAAACATTATCATCTTCTTCTTCTTCTTCGCGGTTAAATTTCATAGACTTTGACTATTATGCCTAAATATAAATGAGGTGCGAAACAAATTAAGTTATAAATATATTAATTCTTCTTAAACAATAAAACCATAACACTTCTGGTTTTCAGCTTAATATACGCTATTTATTCCTCTTTCAAAAATAATTTTAGACTTATTGACTTGTCAGTTTAAAGTTACAACTGAAAATATATGTTTATTCTGAATAAAATCAATTGTTTTTAACAAATTAATTAACAAATTACGTACCATTTTTACTGAAATTCTGAATTGATTTGATCTAAAACGCTTAGTATTGTATTACATCCTTCTCTAATTTCTTGTTCTGAGATGGTCAATGGTGGTGTAATTCTGATTGCTTTTGCTTCATAAAGTAACCAAAAAAGGATTAAGCCTTTGTCTTGACATCTTAGTATTGCTCTGGTAGCGATTTCTGATGAGGGTGTAATTAATGCTAACATTAATCCAATTCCTCTGATTTCTGTAATTAATGGATGGATTAATAGTGATCGAATTAATTTTTCTTTTTTTAATGAGTCTGCCATTAGATCACTTTGTGTAATTTCTTGCAAAGTGGCTAATGCTGCTGCTGCTATTATAGGGTTTCCTCCAAAGGTTGTGATATGCCCTAGTTTGGGGTTGTCCATAAATTGATCCATCATCTCAGAAGAAGCGGTAAAAGCTCCTATTGGCAATCCTCCTCCCATTCCTTTTCCTATTACCAAAATATCTGGGATAGAATCGTAATTCTGAAATCCAAAAAGTTTACCTGTTCTTCCAAATCCTGATTGTATTTCGTCTAATATCAAAAGTGCTCCTACTTTGCTACATCGTTCTCTAACTTTTTTTAGGTATTCATTTTGTGGTGTAATAAATCCTGCTCCTCCTTGTATTGTTTCTAATATTACGGCTGCTGTCTTTTTTGTTATTTGCTTTAAACCCTCTTCTTTATTAAAGGTTATAAATGATATGTCTGGTATTAGTGGTCTAAAGGCTTGTTTTCGTTCTTCATACCCCATTAAACTCATGGATCCCATTGTGTTTCCATGATATGCATTTCTGGCTGTTATTATTTGACTTCTACCTGTTACTCTACGTGCTAATTTAACTGCTCCTTCAACTGCTTCTGTTCCTGAGTTAGTTAGGTATGTTTTTTTTAGTGGTTGTGGCAAAAAAGATGCTAATAATTTGGTTAACTCTACTGCTGGTTGTTGGATATATTCTCCATAAACCATTACATGCAAATACTTATCTAATTGTTCTTTTATTGCTTTTATTACTCGGGGGTGTCTATGTCCTATGCTGCAGGCTGATACTCCTGCTACAAAATCTAGGTATTTTTTGTTTTTAGAATCGTATATATAACTTCCTTCTGCTCTTGATACTTCCATTGCTAATGGATGTGGTGAGGTTTGAGCTTGATATGTAAAAAAATCTTTTTTCAAAAGTGTATTTATTTATTTTTCTGTGTTCGTATTTTTTAGCTCAGTATCTTTTAACTTTTGTTCCATCATATGAGAGTTTTCTGAATTATTTTCTTCGAGTCTTTTTATTGTCGCTTTATCAAAAAAGTCTGCTTCATCTTTTGGCAATGGCAATCCTTTTATTTTTATAAGCTTAGGGGGTTCTTCTCCTTTAAATAAATCTGCTTTGCTTAAGATACGTTCTTCTCCTCTCCAATTAAATCCTGAGAGTTCTCTTGCGTTTTCTGGCAAATCGATTTCTCTATATAGTGTGCCGTCAATGTTTTGAAAATAATAGACATCTTCTATTTCTCTTTTGAAAAGTAGCATTCGGATTGAGCTTGATAGTACTTTGTTTATGCCTATAAGTTTTAGTTCTCCTTCGTTTTCTCTTTGATAAAATATGGTTTCTGTATTTTTATCTATGTCTATTTGATATAGTTCATTTTCTTTGAACAAGCCATATAATGTTTGTCCCTTGACCTGATTATATCCTGCTTTTAATGTGTCTTCTTGTGCTAGAAAAGCGTTTTGATATACCACTAGAGAGTCTAATTTTTCGGTTATTGTATTGGATATAAGCTTTATAGTATCTCCTGTTATTTGATTTTTTTGAGACCAAAGTATTGGTTTTCCTATCATCTTGGTATATCCTGTTGTTTGATCTACATTTATAGAGTCACTTTTACCACTCATATTACTTTTGTATATTCTTACATCATAGAATCCTTTGAGTATTCTTTTTTCTGGCTTTCCTGTAACTCTAAGTGTATCACTATGTATAAAGATAGAATCTTTTTCTTGTAGGGTTGATGCTAAGGCTCTTTTGGTTATAAAAACGGAGTCTTTTGCCTTAAATATTTCTGCATAATGTCCTGTTATAATGGAATTGTTTGCGGTATCTAGAACTTTGATGTTATTGGTAGCAGATGCGAATTGTATTGCACTATTATAAAATATACTATCTCCGTATACTGTTCGATTATCATAGTCTATTTTTGCATTCTTTATGGCGTATCCTATTTTTCGTTTTGTATTATAAAAACCTCGTTCGCAGTACAATGTGCTTTCTTTTCCTTTTACGGTAGATGGTCCATATAAATAGGCGTATCCGTTTTCTGTATAATAGTCTAAATGATCCGAGTCTACTGTGTTTTCTGGGTTAACAATTTTCACTTTTGTGTTAAAGGAGTATTGTTTTCTATCCATGAAATAACGTCCTATTATGCTGGTTAGGGTGTTAGATGAGTCTTTTACTGTTCCTCCGCTTCGATAATAAGCTTGTTGTTTTAATCGATCAAAAAATAAGGTGTCTGTACGAAGTGTGTGTGAAGGGGTTTCCATAAATACGTTATCTCTAGCATATGCAAACTTAGTGTTTCCATTATATTCTGCATATCTACTGGTCATAGTTATGGTGTCGCCTTGTTTCATTTTTACATTTCCGATGGCTTTTACAAATTGATCTTCACTATAATGTATTGCTTGATCACACCATATTTCGATTCCTTCGTGTTCCATATAAACTTGCTTGTCTACTTTTGCTAAAAAGATAGCTTTGGGGAATCTGTTTTGATTTTTATATGTACGATCTGATTGAACTTTAATTTTTTTCGTTTCTTGGGCTATGGTTATAGCTGAAAACAAAATTGTAAAAGTTATATAAAAGAGTATGTTTTTCAAGTGTTATGAATTTTATGCAAAATAATAAAAATAGTCCCTAATGATTATATATCCTCTCTATAATACCATTTTTCTTATGAATTTACTGTAAAAGAAAATCCCTTATTTTTTTATATCTGCGATAGAGAAAAATCAAGCATAGCAGTGCTACGGTTTATTTTTATCTGGAAGCAGATAGGAAAAAAGAATGTTTTATTGCAATAAATTCATAAGAAAAATGGTATAAGTTGATTTAAAATTTTTCTTAGGCTATAAAAATAGTTCTAAAAATGTATAAAATCCTTAAGGATTATAAATACTTAAGGATTTTAGTTATGTTGCAATATTTACTTTTTTCTATCTATGAATAGTTTGTTTTCTATCAGGACCAACAGATACTATTGTTATTGGTGTTTCTAATTCTTTTTCTAGAAATTCTATGTAATCATTTAGTTCTTTGGGTAATTGAGAAATATCGTTCATACCTGTTAAATCTTCTGACCAACCTTTCATTTCTGTATAGATAGGTTTTATATTTTCTGGTTCTATGTTATAAGGTAAATGTGTTATTTCTTTCCCTTGATATATATAAGAGGTACATACTTTTAGGGTTTTAAAACCACTTAATACGTCTCCTTTCATCATCATTAATTGTGTTACTCCATTGATCTGCACTGCATATTTTAGAGCTACTAAGTCTAACCACCCGCATCTTCTTGGTCTTCCTGTTGTTGCTCCGAATTCATTTCCTACTCGTGCCATTGTTTTGCCGTCTTCATCAAATAGTTCTGTAGGGAATGGTCCACTGCCTACTCTAGTTGTATAGGCTTTAAAAATCCCAAAAACATTTTTAATTTTGTTTGGTGCTATGCCTAAACCAGTACATGCTCCTGCTGCGGTAGTGTTAGAGGATGTAACATATGGATATGTCCCGAAGTCTATGTCTAACAATGATCCCTGTGCCCCTTCTGCCAGAATTGATTTTCCTTCTTTTTGGGCTTGGTAAAGGTACTCTTCACTATCTATTATGGTTAATTCTTTTAGCACTTTTATGGCTTCAAAAAATTCTTTTTCTAATTCTTCAAGGTTGTATTCGATTTTAGAATCATAAAAATCGATCATCGCTTCGTGCTTATCTGCTAGGATACGATAGCGTTCTTTCCAATTGCTTAATTCTAAATCTCCTACACGAATTCCGTTTCTACCTGTTTTATCCATATAGGTAGGTCCTATTCCTTTTAGGGTAGAACCTATTTTGGCTTTTCCTTTAGATGCTTCTGAAGCGGCATCTAGCAGTCTATGTGTTGGTAAAATCAAGTGTGCCTTTCTAGAAATCAATAACTTAGACTTATAATCTATGTTAAATTTTTTAAGATTTTCTAACTCTTTCTTGAAAATAACTGGGTCTATTACCACTCCATTACCTACTAAGTTTATTGCTTTATCATGAAAGATTCCACTTGGGATAGTATGTAATACATGTTTTATTCCGTCAAATTCTAGGGTATGTCCTGCATTGGGTCCTCCCTGAAATCGCGCTATGATATTATATTCTTTTGTTAGAACGTCTACAATTTTTCCTTTACCCTCGTCTCCCCACTGAAGACCAAGTAATAAGTTTATCGCCATTATTTATCTTGATTTGTTGAATTTTTTTTTGTTCCGTAGAAATATAATGAGTGATTTGTAATCTCTACATCAAAAATTTCTTCTATTGTTTTTTTTATTGATTGAATTCTTGGATCGCAAAATTCTAACACTTCTCCTGTGTCTGTAAGAATAAGGTGATCATGTTGTCTATCAAAGTATGATTTTTCGTATTGTGCTTGATTTTGCCCAAACTGATGTTTTCTTACTAATTTACAATCTAGCAAGAGTTCTATCGTATTGTAGAGAGTTGCTCGACTGACACGATAGTTTTTATTTTTCATTTTAATATATAGCGATTCTATATCAAAATGTTCATCACTTTCGTAGATCTCTTGTAATATGGCGTATCTTTCTGGCGTTTTTCTATGCCCCTTTTCTTCTAAGAAGCTGGTAAACACGTTTTTAACGATGTTTTGATCGTTTTGAGAAGTTGTTTTAATGCTCATATATTTAAAAGGACAAAGTTACACTATTTTTTTATTCTCTAACTACTTTATCTATGCCACTTATTTTTTGCAGATTTTTCAATACAGATTTAAGTGTTTCTTTGTTTTTTACTCCTACTGTTATTTTTCCTGTAAATACTCCGTCATTGGTATCAAAATTCATATTATAGATTGCAAGGCTCATATTGTGAGATATTACTTGTGTGACTTCATTTACTACTCCTATATTGTCTATTCCGCTAAGTCTAATGACTACTTTATATTCTTCTTGACTAGAATCTATCCACTTAGCAGATATTATTCGGTATGCGTAATTACTTTGTAATTGAAGTGCGTTTGGGCAGTCGTTTTTATGTACTTTTATACCTTCATTAACTGTTATGAATCCAAACACATTATCTCCAGCAATTGGGTTGCAACAATTTGATAGTTTATATTCTAATTTTTCTGAATCTTTTCCAAAAACCAAAAGATCATACTTGGTTGTTATTTCGTCTTTGTTTATATCTGCTGAATTCCCTCGCCTGATTTTGTTTTTTATGAAATTCATAAAAACATTACTACGTATTGTAGCAAATTCTTTGATTTTATGATTATCAATTGTACCGATTCCTACTCTATAAAAAAGGTCTTGGCTGGTTTTTAGTTTAAAAAACAACACTAACTCATTAACCACTTTTTCATTCATTGTGATTTTCTGAGATCTCAATTTTCGTTTTAATATTGTTTTTCCTTCTTCTGAGACTGTTTTTTTTTCTTCTTTTAGAGCTGATTTTATTTTTCCTCTTGCTCTTGCTGTGGTTGCATAATCTAGCCAACTGGATGATGGTTTTGATTTAGAGGAGGTTATTATTTCTACTTGATCTCCATTTTTGAGTTCATGACTTAAAGGCACCAATTTACCGTTAACTTTTGTTCCTCTTGTACGAATTCCTATTTCGGTATGCACGCTAAATCCAAAGTCTAATGCGGTTGCTCCTTTTGGCAGGGATTTTAATTCTCCATCTGGTGTAAAAACAAATATTTCTTTGGCATAGAGGTTTAATTTAAATTCTTCTACAAAATCTACTGCATTTGATTCTAAATTTTCTAATGCTTCTTGCAACTTATTTAGCCATCCGTCTAATCCTTGTTCTTTTTCTTCTTTATCGTTTTTGTATTTATAATGTGCTGCATATCCTTTTTCTGCAATTTCATGCATGCGCTCACTACGAATCTGAACTTCTACCCATTTTCTGTCTGGACCGATAACTGTTATATGAAGTGCTTCATATCCTGTAGATTTTGGCTGGGATACCCAATCTCGTAATCGAATGGGATTGGGTCGATAAAAGTCTGTTACTATTGTATATATTTTCCAAGCTATAAATTTTTCGTTTTCTATATCGGATTTATATATTATCCGTATGGCAAATTTATCATAAACCTCATCAAAAGAGATGTTCTGTTTTACTATTTTCCTTCGTATTGAGTATATAGATTTTGGTCTTCCTTTTATTTCGTAATCTAATCCTTCTTTATTAAGCCCTTCTCTAATTCTATCAGAAAACCTTTTTATGTAGTTATCTTGCTCTTCTTTGCTTTCTTTTATTTTCTCGAAAATATCTCTATATACATTTGGTTCTGTATACTTTAATCCTAGATCTTCTAATTCTGTTTTGATATTATATAGACCTATTCTATGTGCTAAGGGTGCGTATATGTAGAGGGTTTCTGATGCTATTTTTACTTGCTTGTCTGACCGCATCGAATCCATCGTTTGCATATTATGCAATCGATCTGCTATTTTTATTATAATTACTCGTACATCATCATTAAGAGTTAGTAACATTTTCCTAAAGTTCTCTGCTTGTAGTGATATATCTCTATCATGTTTTAAAGAGGATATTTTAGTGAGTCCATCTACAATTCTAGCTACTGTTTCTCCAAACATTTGCTCTATATCTGCTAGAGTATATTCTGTGTCTTCTACTACGTCATGGAGTAGCGCTGCAGCTATGGATGTAGCATCAAGACCTATTTCGCTTGCTACAATTTTAGCTACTGCTATTGGATGAAAAACATAGGCTTCGCCGCTTTTACGTCTTTGATTCTTATGTGCATCTACTGCTATATCAAATGCTTGCCTTATTAATTTCTTATCCTCTGTAGTAAGGTTTCTGTAACTAATTCTAAGCAATTCTTTGTATTCCTTAGTAATTTTTTTTTTTCTTCTTCTATATCAGCTTCTGTCATTACTAATTAAATATTTACTTCTAAAACCTTTTCTTTTACCAGCAATATAATTTCTTTTTTTAAACTTTGGGCTCACTGACAAAGCTACCTGTTTTTTTGTGTTATACCACAAATAATTTGATAATGATAAACAGCTAAAAATACGATTTAGAATTGTAACAGCCAAGTCTGTTTATAAGGGATTTATTTATTTAAATTCCTTATGCGTTGTAATAATGTAGGGTGTGAGTAATGTATAAAAACCATTGCAGGGTGAGGTGTTAAGTTGTTCAAGCTGTTTTTTGATAGTTTTTTGAGACTAGAGATTAATACTTTGCTATCGTATGTTTCTTTTGCATAATTATCTGCCTGATATTCAAATGCTCTAGAGACTATATTTGTTATTAATCCTGTTATTTCAGAAATAGGGTTATATAATATCCCGAATGCCGCTAATCCTACATGAAATGAGGTTTCTTTTGCTCCTAAGGCTTCTGATAGAAGGGGATTGGTTACAAAAAGAGATAAAAACCACAATGTAACTCCTGTTAGTATTATTGATAATAGCATATTGATTATCACATGTTTTCTTTTATAATGCCCTACTTCATGGGCTAGTACTGCTACAATTTCTTCTTTATTAAGATCATTTATTAATGTATCATATAGTGTTATTCTTTTTTCGCTTCCGAATCCAGAAAAATATGCGTTTGCCTTGGTACTTCTTTTTGACCCATCTATCACAAAGATGTCTTTTAAATTAAATCCTACTTTTTTAGAGTATTCTTCTATGGTGGTTCTTAGTTCACCTTCTTCTAATGGGGTTTGTTTATTAAAAAGGGGTACAATTAGTTTGGCGTAAAACATATTCATGGTTATCGTGAAGATTGTTATTAATATCCAAGAATAAATCCAAAAGTTGTTTCCTGTTAAGTGATAGAACCATATGATGATAGCTAATATCACTCCTCCTACTAGCATCATCATCAATATATTCTTAATGTTATCGATAAAAAAAATTCTTATGGTTGTTTTGTTAAACCCAAATTGTTCTTCTATGACAAAAGTTTTATAATATGCTGTGGGGATTGCTAGTATTTCTGTTCCTGTCATTATTATTCCGAAAAAGATAACTCCTATCATTACTAAGTTGTCTGAATAACTTCTGGCTAGATTATCTACCCAAGCAAAGCCATCGTATGCAAAAAACAGGATCATTATGACTAATGATATACTTGACGATATTAGTTTAAATTTAAAATTTACTTTTTTGTATTCTATTGATTTTTCATATTCATCTTTAAGATAAACGTCTTGAAGCTCTATGGGTATGTTTGTATTGTAGTGTCTAGCATTTAAAATATCTATAAGAGTATCTATTAAAAACACTATTACAATCATTGCTATCAGGGAGTAAAATAACGTGTCTGCTGTCATATTTTGTTTTCGGTTAGTTTGTAGTTTTGGGATAAACAGGAGGGTAAGTTAATGATTTTTATTTTATTTAATGATCAAAATCTCTTTGTCGTTTGGCTTCAAAAATGAGAATTCCCGCAGCTACCGAGACATTCATAGAGTCTATTACTCCCCTCATTGGGATTTTAATATTCTGTGTTGTGTTTTGTATTATTTCACTAGATAAGCCTGTAGCTTCGGTTCCGACAGCTATTGCGGTAGGTTTCGTATAATCTATTCTTGTGTATTTTTTTGCTGCTTGTAATGAGGCTCCGTAAATATTTATTTTATTAGTTTTTAGATAATTTATAATTTCTAAAGTTGTTCCTATTGCTATTTGATTGGTAAAAACACATCCCACACTGGATCTTATTATGTTTGGGTTATAGATGTCTGTTTTTGGGTTTGCGATTAATACCGCATCTACCTGAGCAGCGTCTGCCGTTCGTAGTAAAGCCCCTATATTACCTGGTTTTTCTATTGATTCAGCAATTAGAATAAGTGGGGATTTTGTTGTTATCAATAGTTTATCTAAATCTAGTTCTTTGGTTTCTGCTATTGCTAATACTCCTTCTGTTGTGTCTCGGTATGCTAGTTTTTGATATATCTCATGGGTAATTTCATATAATTCAATTACAGTTCCTGAATGGTCTGTCAACATGTTAATTTCTTCATAAGAAATAATGGAAGGGCAATAATATAACTGTAGTATTTTATAATTACTTTTTAGAGCTAAAATAATTTCTCGTTTACCTTCTATAATAAAACTTTTTTCTTTTTTACGGATTCTGGATTTTTCCTTAAGTTGTACCAAAAGTTTTATTCTACTATTCTGAAAACTTTTTATTTGATCATGCATGGTAGCAAATATACTAAGAGAAAGTTATTTTTTTATTATGTGTGAAGAACTTGATTTTTTTATATTTTATCTTGTTATTTTCCTCATAAATTTACCATTCTAAAATATTCTTTTTTCTTATCTACTTCTAGAAGTGTTTTATTTTCGTACTAGATTAATAACCTGTATTTTGTTCAAAATTAGGGTTAGCATTTCTCTCTGCTATCGGTATTGGAAACTGAAATCTAAAATCTCCCGCAGAAAGTGTTAATACATCTGCTGGGGTTCCTGACCCATCTATTATATCTCCTTTATCTGATCTTATTATAGATTCTCCTCTTCTTTTAAGATCAAAAAATCTATGCCCTTCAAAGGCTAATTCTATTCTTCTATTTAATTGGATGGCATTTTCTAGTGCTGTACCTGTTTCTCCTCCAACACCTGATCCCCCTGTTCTTTCTGCTCTTAATTCGTCTAAACTAGCCAAAGATTCAGCGGTAAGACCTAAATTATATTGAGCTTCTGCTTTATTAAGTAATACTTCTGCGGCTCTGATTACTTTGATGTCTACTCTTCCATTAACCTGTCCTTTTTCTCCAATAAACTTTTTAATTGCATTGTATTTATTGCCATTAAATGTCCCTTCTAATTGCATTACTTTTTTACGTATATCTGTGTCACTTATGCTATTAAAAAAATCATATTCTATCGCATATTCTGATCTTGGGTTACCAGAAATGGTTTGACTATATAATGTTCCTACATTGTTTTCTGATGTTTCGCTAGAAGTGTTTATAGGGAACTCTAATACTATTCCTGCATTAGTTTCATCCATATACATATCTGCTAATTCTTCTGCTTTAGCTAATGGGGTACTAACTTTATCTGCTGCTTCAATAGCTTTTTGATAATCGCCGTTATAAAGATAAATTCTAGAAAGAATACCAAAAACAGCATCTTTATTTAACCTTCCTTCTATTTTATCTGATCCAATAATTGTACTTGCTTTTTCTAAATCTCCAATAATTTCTTTATAATTAGAGGCTACAGTTTCTCTTGATGGTTTAGCATATGGGTCTACATTATCTCCGTCTTCTACCTTAACATATACTATTCCTAGAGAACTATTAGCATCGGCACTCTGCGTAGGTATTTTGGCATATATTCTCACTAGATCAAAATGAGCGATTGCTCTTGCTGCTAATGCTTGACCCAAAATATTATTTTTATCATCCCCTTCTAACAAATTATCAATCTTACCTATAATGAGATTAGCTCCACTGATTGCTTTATAGGCACCGTTAAAATAAAACGGCACTACATCTGTACTGTTTGGGGTATAATTATAGTCATAATAAATCTTATTAGAACGTCTTCCTGTTTGTACCAAAACAACATTATCTGATACTATATCCGGTATGCCTTGCAACCCTCTATTAGGGTGTTGATAATATTTTCTTAACTCTTCATATATGCCATCTACACCTACTTGAAAAGATCTTACTGAGTTAAAAAAAGTATCTGGATTACCTTCTACAAAAGGTTGGATATTTTCGATCTCATCATTACAACTGGTAACAACTATAATGACCAAAATCTTGAATAGTATTAAATATTTTCTCATTTCTCTTTTTTTAAAATCCAATTTCAATTCCTACAGTATATGATTTTGTTTGGGGATAACTAAATAATGAAAATTCGCCAGGTACAAATCCTTCATCTCCTTGTTTTGCTGTTTCATCTGAACCCAAACCAATTTCGGGGTCTCCATCATAAGCTGTTATTGTTAATAAATTTTGACCTTGAGCGTATACCCTAAAAGATGTAATTGGTAAAACTTGTAGCACTTTTGATGGAATATCATAGGATAATGTTACGCTTCTCAATCTGATATAATCTCCTTTTTGTAAAAATCTATCCGAAGTTTGATTAGAAGTATTGCCATATAAAGGACTAGGCAATACATTTGTATCTCCTTCTTGTTTCCAATAATTAAACGCGTCTACACTTTGATTTTGCCTAATATTATTTGGGTTTAATAGCTGCGATAATTGTCTATTATTGATATAATTACCTGATTTAAAAACAAAATCACTTCTTAATCCTAATCCTTTATATTCTAAAAAAGTATATAATCCCCCTTCTATATTTGCTGCGGGAGATTTATCTTTTAACATTACTGCATTTCCTGAACTATATTTTTCTGTTTCATTTCCTTCTTTGTCTAAAAACAATGGTTTTCCATTTTTGGGATCGACTCCAATATATCTAACTAAGAAAAAAGAATTAATTTTTTCTCCTTCTCTAAGAATCGTATTCCCTCTAATAATATCTTTCCCATCTACTAATTTATTTACCTTATTATCAATAAAACTAACGGTTCCACCTACTGACAATCTAAAATCCTCGGATTTAATAATTTCTGTATTTATTTCTAATTCAATTCCTTTGTTTTCAATTTCACCTATATTAGATATAATACTATTGTTTTGATCTCCTAAAGTTGCTGAAATTGGTCGTGGTAGTAATAAGTCTTCTGACTTTTTTATGTAATAATCTATTGCTCCATTTACTCTATTATTCCACAAACCAAATTCTACTCCTATATCTAACTGGCTCTGAGACTCCCACTTAATATCAGGGTTACCTATCCCTTTAGGTATAGCAGTACTACCTCCATTATAAGTTTGATTAAATTTTATCAAATCCAAATAATTAAAATTACCAATATCATCATTCCCTACAATATTATCATTTCCAGAAGTGCCATAAGAACCTCTTAGTTTTAGATTATTAATTGCGGTATTTATAAGAAAATCTTCTTTCGCTAAATTCCAAGCTAAACTTCCGCTATAAAAGTTCCCATATTTATTATCCCCACTAAACCTAGTAGAGCCATCACGTCTAATCGTTCCTGAGATAATATACTTTTCATCGTAATCATAATCCACAAACAAACCTTCTGAAAAAATTGCATTCTGATTTTTCTTTGTTGTACCATCTGTTTGTTGTGCTGCTACTTCTTGATATGGTATATTAGATGTAGGGAATCCTCTACTTGTAACCTTTATACCTGTACGTGTCTGTTGATAAAATTCAAGTAAAAATGACACCCCTAAATTATGGACATCATTAAACGATTTATTATACCTTACTATATTTGATATGTTATACTCAAAATTAATAAATTGTTCGTCTATCTGGAGTCCTGGAAAATTGACATCTCCTACTATTTCTTGAAGTACTCCTCCTACTTTAGAAGCTGTAGTCTTATTAAATCTTCTATTGGTAATCCCAAATTTAAAATTATTTATTAAACTATTTGATAATTTTATGTCAGCAGAGATATTTCCTATGTTTAATAGATTCCTATTATTTTCTGGTTCCGTAAGTAAAGCCCGAGCAACGGGAAAACCTGTTGATGTTCGATTATATATTGGCTCCCCTTTTGCATCATATTTTATGTTACCTAATTTATCTCTTGCATACAAAGGCTCATACGGGTTATAAATATACATTGCATTAAATGGATTCTGCGCATTATATCTATCTCTAGAAAGGTCTACAGTATTCCTGCTAACAGCTACATTAACACCTATACTAAGCCAGTCTTTAGCCTGATAGGTTGTGTTTAATCTTGTAGAAATTCTCTCGAATCCTTTTATTCGGTCAATAATCCCCGTATTTTTATCATACCCAAGAGAAAGAAAATAGGTTAATTTATCTGCACCTCCTATTATGGATAGTGAATTAGATTGAATATAACTACTCCGCAATAACTCTTCTTCCCAATTGGTGTCTAATGACTTTAAAACAGCCAACTCTTCGGGGGATGACTTTGCTCCTGGTGTACTCTTAGCTGCATTTATACCTATATCTGCATATTGTTTTTCTAATGCTAACTTTTGCGAGGCATTCATTATATCAAAAGGGTCTTTCGTTCTCGATGCTGATCCTACTGACGATCTAAAAGTTATTTTGGAATCCCCTGTTTTTCCTTTTTTAGTAGTAATTAACACTACTCCATTGGCTGCTCTAGATCCATATAAAGAAGCACTAGCTGCATCTTTTAATATAGAGATAAACTCTATATCATTTGGATTTATATTATTAATACTTTCCTCATTTAAAGGAATACCATCTACTACGTAAAGTGGAGTTGATGAGGCAGAAATTGATCCTATTCCACGGATTTGTACATAAGCATTTTGTCCAGGTCTTCCATTTAGAGCGGTAACCTGTACACCTGCTGCTTTTCCTTGTAATAAATTATCAACACTAGTTGATGGTACAAAATCTTCAATATCTGCTACTCCAATTGTAGTAATAGCTGTAGTGGTAACCGTCTTTGATTTTACACCATATCCAACTATTACTATTTCTTCTAATTCTGATTCTGAAGGTAATAATTCTACATTGATTGTTTTATTATCACCTACTACAACTTCTTTTGTACTAAAGCCTAGATACCTAAAAGAAATAACTTCTCCGATACTAGTCTCTATTCTATAAAATCCGTCAAAATCTGTTTGTGTTCCATTGTTTGAGTTCTTTATTAACACATTAACTCCCGGTAAAGGAAGACCATTGTTATCTGTAACCATTCCCGAAACCTGCTTATCTTGTGCAAATGTAATTTTTGACAAAAAGAATACTACAATCAGTAATCTATAATTATATGCTTTCATAGATAATATTTTCTGAAATAATTAAACTTAATTTAGTTTATGCTATTAAAAAAGAGAGGCTAGTAAATTTTTATAATAAAAAGTTAATTCAAAAAAATGATTATTAAGTTTATATGGAAAAAAATGCTGTAACATAACCTTCCTTTAAAATTATAATTGCTGCGCAAAAAAACTGTTAAAAAACGTAAAACAAGATAACCCTTATAAAACTTTACTTTGCCCGAAGAATGTTTACTTATTATTTTATAGATCCCCCTTCACTAAGAACCCTGTCTAACACCTTGATAATAAACAACAAAGATTTTTTGTTCTAAACTAAAAGAATTTTACAGTAAACCTCCCTCATTAGATCCGTACTGAATAGTTTTATTTTGGAATTGAAGATTCTATAGTTATCCATCTCTTTTATATAAAAAAGTTTGAAAATATTTTTTTATAATGATTTAAACTATGAAGTGGTTTAAACTTTTTTGCCAGAATCAAAAAAGTTTAAACCACATCGATAAATAGTTACTACTACTAATCAATAAATATGGACACTTATAAATAATTTACTTTAAAGTATCGTATTTGTGGCAATGACAATCATTAGGACCATAGGTAGTTTCGTTACAACAAGCATAATATCCTGTGCCGCAAGACACAGAACACCCTGACCCACCATGACTTGTTATATTACACCCTGTTGATCCCTCGCCTCCTACATTACAATCATCACTATGAGCACTTTTACTGAAATACTCTTTTAAATTGTTATCAGAAGTTAAATCTTTAAAATTAAATTTATCAAAATCTTTAGATTCTTTAGATAACCAAACATGGAGTAAGTTATCTACAAAATATTCTTCTATTTTTATGTTGTCTGAATCAGAAATTATAAGTTGTTTAACTTTTGGATCCACATTTCCCTTAACTCCAACAAAAATATGATCCGATAATAGAACTCCATGTTGTAAATATTTAATTTTCTCAATTTTATTCTCTCTTATTTTAGAGATAGAAAAATCACCTACTCCATTTAGATAAAAAGCATGTTTAATATCTTTAGTTTCCGTGAAAATTATTAATTGATCTCTATCACTTTTAAAAAATTGAAAGTCTCCTTTAAGACTTAATATTTCATTATCATTTGTATTTAGCACATCTATTAGTGCTTTATTTTCTGCATCATTTTCTACTGCTAACTCGGAATTACATGAAAATACAGTAAAAAGTAGGATAATGCTTAAGGGGAATTTTAAGATTCTATTCATTTTTTTTAAAATTTAATGTGTACTGTTTGGTTAATACTAGTATGTTCAGATCAAAGATAACTTATTTTTAAATTATTTGAGTCTATAAAAGGGGAAAATCCCCAATCCAAATTAAATGAAATTTTCAATAAATTTCATTTAATTTGGATTGGGGATTTTACTTTATCTTCTAGTACTAGTGTTATTTTACGCTACGGTGATACAAAAAATTACTCAATACAAGACATTAAATTATTCTATAACAATTGTCTCACAATATTTAGTTTCTTTCGTATTACATTGAGGAGAACTTACATGAATACAAATCTCATGCGAACCTTTTTCTAAATTATCTAGTATAAATTGTCCATTCACAAAATTAACATCATCGCGTTCTCTATCTACAGTCCACCAATACAATGATAAATCTATATCCTGATTAGAACTTGCTCTAAGTATACTGGCGATTCTTTGATAAGATAACTTAGGACATGCTGGAATAAAATCGTTGTCTTTTTCACAGGAAGAAAGCCCTAATGTTAATAAAAAAATACCAACAACCCAATTATTAAATCTTCTCATATTATATTATCCTTTTTTGAAATTAATTTCAGAAAAATTTTCATCAATTTAACCGTTTAATATATCTCTATCGGAATTTATTCTACTTTATTTTATATAAAGAAGTAAATAAACTAACATTTTATCCTAATCATATACGTTTTTCTAATTTAAAAGAGACTGTTCTTTTAAATCTAAATTGTCATCTTCCCATATTAAATATTCCTTGAAGTATTCCCACGCTTCGCTTAGCACTTGTTTAGGTTCAACTTCTTCGATTTCGCAATTGTTTAATGCAAAAAAACCCACCCATTCTTCTTCTTCATATTCAAAATTTAGTTGTATTTGATCAGAATCGAGTTCTAGTTCATCTACATTATTCATATAGATAAACTCTACTATACACATATATTCCGTACAAGTGATCCAAACTCTATCATCATTATAACTCCCGTCTTTAACAGCTATTTCTGACAACAAAAACTTCGGTAATTTATATTCTTCTTTACTATTCATATTCTTTTTTAACTCCTCTATTCGTAAACCTTTTTTTGCTGTTACTCTATATTAAAACTAAAGTACTAAAAAAACCCCATTTTATATTATTGATTATTTACTATATTTTTAATTACTACAAATGGTAATCATATATATTAACATTTCTAAATATCCCCTACATCTCCAATTACAACTGGTTCAAGAGCATATATCTCTGCATGATACACTGTACTTGTTGATATATTACCTATTTCGTTATCACTACCATTATTATCTAACAAAGTATTAATACCTATAAACCAATAATAATGATCTTCAACTTTATCTTCAAAATTAGCACCTATCTCTCCTGATATATAAACCGGTATTGTATACTGCATCGTAGTAATTGCTTTTTTCTCAAACATTACAATCCTTCTTTTACTATGCAGGGGGATTGTTACACCAAATCTTGTCCTGTCTACAACAACATTAGAATAGGATTACCCACCAGTACCAGAAACCCCAACCGTAACCTCTGCATATCCTTCGGTAACAAGTGGTACACCTATTTTACCTCCTGCTTTTATAAAAGCAGATGCTGTAACCGACCAAATAGTAGTCGTTCCTCTATGAAGCTCATGAAATGGTATTGCTATATCGGTATAATCCGAAGAGTTATAAAATATATGATCATATACTACCCTTAACTCAGATGGATCTAAAAATAATGTCTTAACAGTTGGGCTTCCTTTTTCTAAGAATGCAAACTTACTATATTGATCTGTAATTGTCAGGGTTATTCCATCAAACCTATTCTCACCGTTAATGCTTATCCCATCAGGGACTACCCATATGTGTCTGTTATGCGACCTCTTAATCTATACTCATTAAAACCAATATTTTTTAGATGTTCAAAGGTTAGCTCCTCCTTCAATGTTGTTGGTGCATATGCGGATACTGTACTCTTACTAATTTCTGAAAAATCTTCTTCTATAGATCCAATAATTACATAAGGTATCCTCTCGAATCCATTAGAAATCAACTCCTCTTTTGAATCATACCCAAATGCTTCTTTTAATGTTTTTCCTACTAAACTTTCTTCTGTAAACTGCTTTTTTTTTTAATTTTCAGATTAAATGATCCCTCTTCGGAAATTGGATTTTCGGTTTCGCAAACATATAAAAACGATTAGCAGAAAACTGCAGATAATAGATTTGCAAAAGTGTCCCATAATTGTTAAATATTTTGTGTACTTATTGTTTTTTTTAACGAAGTGGTTTAAACTTTTTTCAATTCGCTATAAAAATGTTCTTTTTTGCTAAATTTTCGTCTTTTCATTACCTCGTAGCACTGCTATGAGGTGCAAAAAACACTTCAATTGAGTAAAAAATAATATTTTTCGCCAGAATCAAAAAAGTTTATATGCTTATCCTTTTGTTTCCCTATTAGTTTTTTCGTATTTTTAAATTATGAAATTAATAGAATTCACAAAGCACTTTCCTGATGAGCAAAGCTGTAGAGAAGCATTTAAATCATACAGACTAAAGGAAGGTATTACCTGCAATAAATGTGGAAATACTTCACATTATTGGAAAAAGAATCGTGAGCAATGGGAATGTAAAAAATGTCAGCACCGAACTACTCTTAAAAGTGGAACGGTAATGCATGGCAGTAAGCTATCGTTCCAGTATTGGTTCATAGCTATGCATCTTATTACAAGCACTAAGAAATCTTTTTCAGCTAAGGAGATTCAACGTCAATTAGGTCATAAGCGATACGAACCCATTTGGGCAATGGTACATAAGCTACGAAGTGTAATGGGACTTAGGGACGAGGCGTATCAACTTAATGAAGAGATAGAGCTTGACGAAGGTTTTTTTGAGACAGTTTCCATCACAAGGGATAAATCCGAACCTTTAAAACGGGGACGTGGTAGTCAACGCCAAACAACGGTTTTGGTAAGTATTGAATCACGAGATGCTAAAGAAAATCACAATCCCAAAAAGCATGGAAAGAAAAAACAAGTAGGGTATTTAAAAATGAAAGTTATAGAATCCCTAAAAAAGGAAGAAGTGACCAATGCAGTAAAAGAGTCCGTAAAGAAAGGTACAAAGATTGTATCGGATAAATCTACGAGCTATGTGGATTTGGATCAAGATTTTGAAATCGATTCCAAAGTAATACCAAAAAAGGATGTTATAAAGGTTCTTCCGTGGGTTCATACTGCCATAAGTAACGCAAAACGATTACTGTTAGATGTACACCATAGAATAGACGATGATTTTTTACAGAATTACCTGAACGAATTCTGTTATAAGTTCAACAGACGTCACTTTGACAACCTATTCGATAGATTGTTAGTGGCTGCTGTATCACATAGATGGAATTATCTTGGGGAACCTTACGGATAAGCATAAAGTTTAAACCACTTCTTCTAATTGTTGGCTAATTACAAGTACAATATGAAAATTATTTAACTATTTACCAAAGCGATTTAATTATTAATTCACAATACAACAAAGAAAATAATAATGACTCTCTATAATCAGAAATCAAACACAGATTCCATAATGGTATATCTAAAAAGACAAACAAAAACTAAACAATCATTAGTATTTCTTTCCTTTAAAATATTCTAGTCTTTCATTATTTAAAAAAGCATAAATTAAATATGAAACCTTTTATTTCACTTTTTTCAGTATTGCTTTATTAATATTTTTAATCAACTTAGGTCCTTCATAAATGAAACCAGTATATACCTGAACCAAACTTGCACCTGCTTCTAGTTTTTCTAAAGCGTCTTCTACACTATGTATACCTCCAACGCCAATAATCGGAAAGGCATTATTGCTTTTTTCTGATAAAAATCTAATTACTTCAGTTGACCTTACTTTTAGAGGTTTTCCACTTAACCCTCCTACTTCATTTGCTAATATAGAAGTAGATTTCAAACCTTTTCTAGAAATCGTAGTATTGGTTGCTATTACTCCAGCTATTTTAGTTTCATTAATTATATCTATAATATCTACAAGTTGATCATCCGTTAAATCTGGAGCTATTTTCAATAATATAGGTTTAGAGATTGGTTTTTGTTGATTTTTTTCTTCTAATGTTTTCAATAATTCTGTTAACGGTTCTTTATCCTGTAACTCCCTTAAATTAGGAGTGTTTGGCGAACTAACATTTACTACAAAATAATCTACATAATCAAATAAAACATCAAAACATTGTTTATAATCCTCTACGGCCTCATTATTAGGAGTAACCTTGTTTTTACCTATGTTACCCCCTATTAATACTCCTTTATTTTTTTTTAATCGTATTACCGCTTCTTCTACACCTCCGTTATTAAATCCCATTCGATTGATAATAGCGCTATCCTCTTTTAACCTAAATAATCTTTTTTTAGGATTACCATCTTGTGGTTTAGGGGTAAGTGTCCCTATTTCTATAAACCCAAAACCAAAATCAGATAATTCGTTAAATAGCTTTGCATCTTTATCAAATCCTGCTGCCAAACCTACAGGGTTTTTAAACTTAAGCCCAAAAACTTCTCTTTCTAATCTTTCATCGTCTATTTTATAGATACTTCTAATTAAACCTGAAACTGGTGGTAATTTAGATAAAAATTTAACCGCCCTAAAAATAAAATGGTGTACACTTTCTGGGTCATACTTAAACAATATCGGACGTATTAGGGTTTTATACATGATTTTAGTTTTGATTGCTGCAAAAATAGAGTTTTATATAATTTTCAACCTGTACTTTTAAAAGTATGTTTACCTAAGCATAAAAAAAAGCATATTCTATAAGTTTATAGAATATGCTTTTTAGAAAACTATATTTGATTATCCTACGCTAGTAGAATATTCTATAGATTAATTACAACTTAATCAACCTTGCATTCAATGATTATTTAATCTCAAAATTTAATCTTACAAATAAGAATCTACCACCAATCCCAAATTGTTGAGATCTACGTGACCAATCAAACCTTCCACCACTTCTATTATTTTGAACACCTGCCTCAGATGAATCAAAATCATTTTTAGAAGCTCTATCCGGAAAAATGTCTAATATGTTATTAGCTCCAATCGTAAAGGTTAAATAATCAGTAGGTTTAAATCCTAAAGAAAGATCTGTAACCACTTTAGCACCGAATTTTTGTTGAAATCTAATATCATTATTAGCTTCTGTTACCTCTCCGAAATAAACATTTCTTAAAAATATATTAACTTTTTTATATGTTAAATTATTGGATAAATTAATTTTTGTTCTAGGAACTGCTTCCTCTAGATATATTCTACTTTCTTCATCAAAATATGTATTGACCTTACCAGCCTCTTCTAATTCTTTAGAAGCCTTAATCTTTCCGACTTTTTGAGTATGAGATAAAGTTGCAGATAAATCAGACTTTAATTTAGTATTGGCACCTAAATCAGTATTATGAGTCAACACTATATCCAAACCTTTAGACTCTGTGTCAATAGCATTAGCAAAAAAGGAACCAGCATCTGCATTACCCTCTTTTAACTTTTTATCTAAAAAAGAACCTGTTCCTGATCCTTTAAACTGACCTGTATAAACTACCCTATCATCAATGCCTACAAAATACCCATCTACAGTTACTGATAAATTAGCATTTGGTATTTTAGCAGTAAAACCTAAACTAACACTTTTAGAAGTCTCCTCTTTTAGTTTTGGAATTCCCAAATCAGTAGCTACTTGATCTTCATTTTTAAAGGTCTTTACTTCTTGAGGATTTCCTTTGTTATCAAAAATAGTAGACGTAGAATTATAATATAACTGATGTAAAGATGGCGCTCTAAACCCAGTACTTGCAGCTGTTCTAATATTAATATTATCGGTTAATTTATAACGAGAAGCGACTTTAAAATTTATGGTAGACCCAAAATCACTATAGTTTTCATATCTAGTAGCTGCACTTAGTAAGAATTTCTCTGTTAAATCTGCTTCAATATCTACATAACCCGCAAAACTTTTACGATTTTTTGATAATTCATTAACAGTACTAAAACCAGGAAACACTTGGGCTCCACCTGGTCTAGGATTACCAAAAAAATCTGTTCTAGCATTTGATTCATTCTCAATTTTATTACCATTAATATCATACCTAGTATAAGACTCTTTATCACCAGCTATAATTTCATAATTTTCAAATCTATGTTCACCTCCAAAAGCCACATTAAATCCAGCAAATATATCTTCATAGTATTTAGTAATATCTAGATTAGTTGTATTCTGCAAGAAAGAAAAACCTCCTGCATCAAAAGTTGTTGGTGATGCTTTTAGTAAAGATGCATTAGAAGAATTAGCAACTGTATACAAGAATTCATTTCTTCCAAAAGTATTACTTAAATCAACATCCCATCCTATCACTTTACCTTTTAAACCCAATGATACAGATTGATCATTAATTTTAGAGTCTATTTCTGGTAAAAAACCATTAATATAAAGAGGAGTATAGGTTCTACTTTGATTAGGTAATCTATAGAATCCAGCAGAGTTTCCTTTTCTAGAACTGACACCAGCAAATGCATATAATTCTGTATTATTTTCATCTAATGGTAAAGAAAAATTAGTAAACACACGATACCCTTTTACAGATGATTGCCCTACTCTCATATTATAATCTTCTCTAGACTGACCTCTAGCTATAAGTTCTGCCTCAGTAACATCCGTATTTAAGATAGCCTGTAAATCTTTAATACTAGTTGCGCTTTGTACATCGGATTGTAATTTAGGAGAAAAATGACCTACAGATGCAGCGTATTTTTTTATTGATGGCATATCTGTTTCTAATTTAGATATATCAAATCCAGCATTAGAAGCCTGATATTCTATAGCATTATATGCATTAAAAATACTTCCTTCCCATTTTTTCATACGGTTATAATCGTTTCTATAATCAAAATCACCACTAAGATTAATAAAACCACCTTTTTCTCCTAAAGGAAATCCATAACTTGCAGCTACATTTACCGTTTCTCCATCAACACCACCAGTTTGCTCATTAGCATTTTTAGAAACATTAGCACCACTAGTTACCGATAAATTAAGTTCATTAACCGATTTATTAAGTACAATATTAATAACCCCAGCAATAGCATCCGATCCATATTGTGCTGCTGCACCATCTCTAAGAACTTCTATCCGCTCTATTGACGCAGTAGGAATAGCATTAAGATCTGTTCCAACACTACCACGACCAAAAGTTCCATTTACATTTACTAATGAAGAATTATGTCTTCTTTTTCCATTTACTAATACTAAAACTTGATCTGGACCTAATCCTCTTAAGGATGCAGGATCAATATGGTCTGTTCCATCAGAAATTGTTTGCGTATTAGATGAAAAAGAAGGCGCTACAAAATTAAGAATCTGATTAAGATTAACCTGAGGAGATGCATTACCCAATTCTTTAATATCAATTACATCTATAGGGACAGTTGTTTCTGTAGCAGTTCGGTTTGCATTTCTTGACCCTACTAATACTATTTCATCTAATGCTACACCAACTCTAAGGGTAACATCATGACTAGAATTTGACACTCCTACTTCCTGTGTCTCAAAACCTACATAAGAAAACACCAATACCTGACCTTTATCAGCTGCAACAGTATACTCTCCATTAAAATCAGTTACTGTTCCCTTATCAGAACCTTTAACAATTACCGAAACACCTGGGATAGGTAGAGAATGATCATCAAATACAGTTCCTGAAACCTCCTGCGCTGTACTAATTGACGCATGCCCTATAGAGAGCAAAAACATTATAATAATGTGTAATCTAAACATAATTTAAAATTTAATTAATAAAATGATTTGTTCGAAAAATTTAATTGATTTTAATGTAAATAATATTGAATAATAAGTGCCCAGATTATTCAACTAAGAAAAAATAGAATTGTTTATTAAAATAATTATTCTCTTTTTTATAGTTATACTTCTTTTGTGTTGTTCTTATTTCTTCAAACATTTGTTATTTGACTAATTTTATCTAATAATTTATATATTTATTTCACTGTATTTGTTTTTTTGTATCTTCATATAAAGGATAAAACAATTCATATCCAATCAAATAAACCAACAATTAACACAATATACGTTTAAGGAACAACATATTAACTTATTAATAACACAAATAAAAACCAATAATATCTAACGATCCCATAAATATATCGTTAGGTGTTTTTTATATAATTATTCATTTTCTATAGTCATTACTTTGCTAACTATGTATTATGTATATCTTCAAAAAAATAATTCTTAGTTTCCCTTGTATTTATACCCTTCAAATACTCATAATCGTACAGTAAAAATCACACATAAAAATTCCTTTTTATACATTCCGGAAATGTAATATTTTTTTTAAAATAAAAAAACATAAAATATTGCCATTAGAGACAACATATTATTAACAAAAGTACAAATTATTAATTCTAAAACTATAGATAAAACAAAAACTTAAAATCTAAAAAACACTTAATAACTTCCAAAAAAGTCCTAGACACTATGAATCTTTTATAAATTAATTTTTAGTATTAGCTTTTTTATTGCAATTTTGACACTGAAGCGGTTTAAACTTTTTCAATTCACTATGAAAATGTTTTTTTACTCAGTTGAAGTGGAAAAAACACTTCAACTGAGTAAAAAATAATTATTTTTCGTCAAAATCAAAAAAAATAAACCACTTCTCTACAAATTTTCACATAACCAAACAACTTTTACCTTTTAGTTTATGATTTCTAAAGAGCATATTATCAATCGTTTTACAGATTATGTAACCATAGATACCGAAAGCGATCCTAACAGCAATACTACCCCAAGTACCGAAAAACAATGGAAACTAGCTAATAAACTAGTAGAAGAATTAAAAAGCATTGGATTATCAGAAGTTACTATCGATGAAAATGCCTATATAATGGCCACACTACCCTCTAATGTAACACATAAAGTTCCCACAATAGGTTTTATATCTCATTTTGACACTACTCCAGATTTCACTGGAGCTAACGTAAAACCGCAAATCATCGAAAATTATGATGGTAAAGATATCACTCTTAACAAAGAACAAAATATAATCTTGTCACCAGACTACTTTGAAGATTTAAAATTATATGTCGGACAAACTCTTATCACAACTGATGGAACTACTCTTTTAGGAGCCGATGATAAGGCTGGTATTACAGAAATTGTATCGGCTATGGAATATCTGTTACAACATCCAGAAATTAAGCACGGGAAAATTCGTGTAGGGTTTACTCCTGATGAGGAAATCGGAAGAGGCGCTCATAAATTTGATGTACAAAAATTTGGAGCGGAATGGGCTTATACGATGGACGGAAGTCAGATTGGTGAATTAGAATATGAAAATTTTAATGCCGCAGGAGCTGTAGTAACTGTGAAAGGAAAAATTGTCCATCCGGGATACGCTAAAGGAAAAATGATAAACAGTATGTATATCGCTCAAGACTTTATCAGTTCACTCCCAAAATTAGAAACTCCAGAACACACAAGTCATCGAGAAGGATTTTTTCATTTACATAACATTAACGGAGATGTCGAAGAAACTAAGCTTCATTATATCATTAGAGATCATGATAAAAAACATTTTGAAGCTAGAAAAGAATTTATGATTGAACTTGCGGATGAACTAAATTCTCAATACGGAAATGATGTAATATCTATTGAAATAAAAGATCAATACTATAATATGCGAGAAAAAGTTGAACCTGTAATGCATATTGTAGATATTGCAAAAGAAGCGATGGAAAATCTAGGTATTACTCCCATCATAAAACCCATACGAGGAGGCACAGATGGGTCTCAGCTTAGTTTTATGGGGTTGCCTTGCCCAAACATTTTTGCGGGTGGACATAACTTTCATGGTCGATATGAATATGTGCCAGTTGAAAGCATAATTAGGGCTACAGAGGTTATTGTTAAAATCACAGAATTAGTAGCTAGTAAAAATTTATAACTTATACCATTCACCTTTAGACAATATTTGTTTCCTAGTTTTCTAACAATACTTTCTTTTATCGGGATAGGTTTAACCTCCTTATTTAATATATAAAAAGCGCAATAAGTCTGTACCTATTGCGCTTTTTATATGTTAAGTTGTTTTTATTATTGTTATTTTTTTTCAGGAGCATTTAATTTCTGACTCATCTCCAAAGAAATCGAAGACTTATCAAAAGTTAATTTACCAGATCCTGTTTCTATAATAACTGCATTAGTTTTTTCGCTTAAATCAAAAACTTTACCGTGCAAACCACTTTTAGTAATTACACGATCTCCTTTTTTTAATTCATCAGCAAATTTCTTTTCCTTTTTAGCTCGTTGCATCTGTGGTCGTATCATAAAAAAATACATAACTACAAATATTAAAACAAAAGGACCAAATGATTGAAGTTGTTCCATAAAAATTACTCAGTAGGAGGAGTTGTTCCTTCTGGTTTAGGTTTAGGTGTTACCGAAGCTTTAATTTTAATCGACTCAGTACCAGATTCTGTATTAGCTGTTATTGTTACAGATTTGTTTTGTGCGTTTGGCTTACCGCTAGAGTTAAACTTCACTAACATCTCACCAGATGCTCCTGGAGCTATAGGTTCTTTAGGCCATTCAGGAACTGTACATCCACAACTACCCTTAGCGTCAGTTATTACTAAAGGCGATTTACCTGTATTAGTAAAAGAAAAAATGTGTTCTACCACATCACCTTCATTAATAGTTCCGAAATCATGTTCGGTTTCTAAAAAAGTCATAACTGGAAATTCTGCATTTTTTGCATCACGCTCTGCAGCTATTTCTACATTTTCTTCGTTTACTTTTTTTGCTGCGTTATCCTTACAAGACACAAAAGTCATAGCAAAAATACCCGCTAAAATTAAGATTCCTTTTTTCATTACTTGGATTTTTAATTATTTAAAGGGTTAAAAATACTATTTTTTATTAAACTACATAAGTCCACGACCAACTTTATTTAATATATCCTTTTCTTGATATTCTTTAGAAATTTTATCAAGGATTCCGTTAATAAAAATACTGCTTTTAGGCGTACTATACTCCTTAGCTATTTCTAAATATTCATTAATTGTAACCTTTATAGGTATGGATGGAAATTTTAAAAATTCGCAAATAGCCATTTTAATAATAGCTATATCTATATCTGCTATCCGATCTTTATCCCAATTTGGTGTTTTTCCGTCTATCTCTCTAGAAAACTCCTCTCCTCTAAGGACCGTTTTTCTAAAAATATCAGACGCAAACTTCTTGTCTTCTACATCTTTATACAATTTAGGCAAAAGCATTCCGTCATCATGGGATTCCTTAATTTTACGAAGTAATTTAATAATTGCTGTATTTACTATAGGCAAATCATCAGCCCAAGTTAACCTCTTATCTTCAAAATACTCATATAATTTGTCATTAGGAGCTATAATGTCTTTAAAAATATTCAGTATAAATTCCTTATCTTCCTTAAAAGAACTTTGCTTGGTACTCATGTAATCTTTATAAAACTCACTTTCTTTAATTGAGTTCCAGATAATCACAACATACTCATCATCTAACGTCCAACAATTAAGATTTTTACTTTCAATTTCCCCTTTGAGTTGATTATTGTTTTCTAACAACATCAGGATTTTATTGTTTATAAACTTTATGTTGGGATTTTTTTCTTCTGAAGTTGGTAAATATTTTTTTTGGCTTTTAGCCATATAATCTGCCGCATAATTTCTTATCTCTATAAGAAGTTGAAGATTTATTAAAAACAAATCATACATTTGTTCGATACTGAAAAGCAAGAACTTCTCTTCTCTACCTATATTATCACTTTGCGTCTGCTCTATTGCATAAAGGGACTGCATTACTTTTACTCGAATATGTCTTCTGGTTAACATGGAAAAAAAATTACAAAGAACGTTTAAATTAAAAAAAGCGAAAAGCTTATTTACCTTTCGCTCTGCAAAAATACTATTATTTTTAATCTACTTCTCTAAAATTTCATTTTTTCGAGCAATAATTCTTTCTTTTGCGATATCAATAGCCGCCATGTTAGATGTAATATTAGTAGCCTTTGCTTTATTTAAAATATCTAAAGTAGTATTATAAATATTTTCTGTTTTACTAATAATCTGATCTCTACCGTAACCTTCTATTTCTGCAAAAACATTTATTATTCCTCCTGCATTTATTAAAAAATCTGGTGCGTATACAATTCCCTTTTGTTGTAACAAAGCACCATGAACACTCTCCTTTGCCAATTGATTATTAGCTGCACCAGCAATAACTTTCACTCTTAGCTTATTAATCGTTTCATCATTGATAGTTGCTCCCAATGCACATGGAGCATATATATCTGCTAACTCAGAATAAAAATCATCACCTCTATATATTTCTGATCCATATTTATTACTGATTACCGAAAGTCTATCCTCATTAATATCACTAATTACCACTTTGGCGCCTTCCTCAGTGACCAATCGCACTAACTCCTCTCCTACATGACCAATTCCCTGTATCAAAATACGTTTTCCATCTAAATTATCACTACCATAAGTAAACTTAGTTGCCGCTTTCATCCCCATATACACACCATATGCAGTTACAGGAGAAGGATTACCCGCACCACCATTAGACTCTGATGTCCCTGTTACAAAGGGAGTTACCTCTCTCACGGTGTCCATATCAGAAGTTTCCATACCTACATCCTCTGCCGTATAATATTTTCCTCCTAAAGTATGGACAAACTTCCCAAAACGCCTCATTAACTCAGGTGTTTTCAATTTAGCAGGATCCCCTATAATCACAGCTTTACCTCCCCCTAGGTTTAAACCAGTAATGGCTGCTTTATATGTCATCCCTCTTGATAACCTTAACACATCATTTAGTGCATCCCACTCAGACTTATAATTATACATTCGAGTTCCTCCTAGCGCAGGACCCAAAATAGTGTTATGCACTCCAATTATAGCTTTTAATCCTGTATCTTTGTCTTGACAAAATACAACTTGCTCGTGATCATCAAAAGATAATTGTCCAAATACTGGTGCCTCTTTTTTTAATTGATTTACGGTATGTACTTCAGTTATCATCTAGGGTAAGTTTAAAGTGTTAAATTTATAATATTATCAAACTAAAGGTGCTAAATTAATTTATTTTGACAAATTTCAGATTTTTAATTGTTAAATTTTACGAATTCAATAAAAATAATACATTTTAATTCTAAAACAGTATGCATGCACTACGCCATCTAAATAAATATTTCCTCAAGTACAAGTTTCGCCTTTTCGTAGGACTAATCATCACAATATTAGCCAGAATATTTGCTACCTTGATCCCTACATATGTTGGAGATTCTGTAGATATTGTAGAGCAATATATCAATAGTGATATTAAAGATATTGCAGAAGTTAAAGAAGGACTCATGCTAAATATACTCCTAATACTGGGTTCTGTATTAGTTTCAGCTTTTTTTACTTTTTTAATGCGCCAAACTTTTATTGTAATATCACGATATATCGAATTTGACCTTAAAAATGAAATATTTCAGCATTACGAAAAATTATCACTGAATTTTTACAAAAAAAATCGAACTGGTGACCTCATGAATCGTATCAGTGAAGATGTTTCTAAGGTACGTATGTATGTAGGACCTGCAATCATGTATAGCGTAAACACTATTACATTATTTGTAGTAGTCATAGGATACATGGTTAGTATAGCTCCAGAACTAACTTTATACACAATAATACCTTTACCTATATTGTCGATTTCTATATACAAGCTAAGTGTAGCTATACACAAACGTAGCACAATGGTTCAAGAATTTTTATCCAAATTAACCACTTTTACACAAGAGTCGTTTAGCGGGATTACAGTTATCAAAGCGTATGGACTAGAACCACAAACTCAAAATAATTTCTCTAAATTATCAAATATTAGTAAAGAAAAAAATATTGATTTAACCAAAGTGCAAGCATTGTTTGTTCCACTAATGGTTTTACTTATTGGATGTAGCAACATCATAGTAATCTATATCGGAGGAAAACAATTTTTGGATGGGACAATTAAAGATCTTGGGGTTATTGTAGAGTTTATCATTTTTGTAAACATGCTTACTTGGCCAGTCGCTACCGTTGGTTGGGTAAGTTCCATAATTCAACAAGCAGAAGCTTCGCAAGTAAGAATCAATGAATTTCTAAAACAAAAACCCGAAATTGTAAATTTAGTAACCAAAAAAACTCCCATTACTGGAAATATAAGCTTTGACAATGTTTCTTTTACTTATGACGATACCAAAATAACGGCCTTAAACAGAATAAATCTAGAGGTTAAAAGTGGTGAAACAATTGGTATTGTCGGAAAAACAGGTTCTGGAAAATCAACCATCCTTGACCTACTAGGAAGACTATATGATGTTTCTGACGGAGAACTGCGTATCGACAATGTTCCTGTCCAAAAATTGAATTTAACCGACCTAAGAACCTCTATAGGCTATGTTCCACAGGATGCATTTTTATTTAATGATTCCATAAAAAACAACATAAAATTCGGGAAAGAAGACGCTACTATAGACCAAGTGATTAACGCTGCAAAAAACACTGTCGTACATGATAATATTATGGGGTTTTCTAAAGGGTATGACACCGTTTTAGGAGAAAGAGGAATTACTCTTTCTGGCGGTCAGAAACAACGAATTTCTATTGCAAGAGCTATCATAAAAAACTCATCAATTTTACTTTTTGATGATTGTTTATCTGCTGTCGATACAGAAACCGAAGAAGAAATACTACATAATCTTAGCAAGATTTCTAAAAATAAAACTACTTTCATAGTCAGTCATAGGATTTCTACTGTTAAAAATACGGATAAAATTATAGTATTAGAAAAAGGAAAAATAACCCAAAAAGGTACTCATAATCAGTTAATTAACATTGACGGATACTACAAAGAAATTTACACAAAACAACTTAAAGAAAAAGAAAATTGAAATTTTGTTGTACGGTTAACAATTTTTTTAGATTTTTGAGTCGTTCATGATATATTAAACTAATTAAAGAAATAAAGGATTATGAGTGATAATGAAATGATGGAGAAAGAAGAAATTTTCTCAAAAGTTTTACGGGCAGGAAGAAGAACATATTTCTTTGACGTAAGAGCTACTAAAGCTGGGGATTACTATCTAACAGTAACAGAGAGCAAAAAATTCACCAATGATGATGGGTCTTTTCATTATAAAAAACACAAGATTTATCTCTATAAAGAAGATTTTGTTGGCTTTACTGAGATTTTGAATGAAATGACAGACTATGTTATTAATGAAAAGGGCGAGGAAGTGATTAGCGAAAGACATCAAAAAGATTATCAAAAAGCTTACGAAAAAGAATCTTATTCAGACGACAACAATGCTGATTCGGATAAGGAAGAAACAATTACTTCCTCAAAAAGTTTTACAAATGTAAGTTTTGATGATATATAAAAACAGAATCAAAAATATTATTAATTAAAAATTAACGCATTACCACCTCTTTTTCACAGAGGTGGTTTTTCATTTACCGTTTTATCTTCTTCTAGTCATAAAAAACGGAATTTAATATTTTATATATCTTCTATTTCAAAGCTTGTTTATTAGACACTCTACTCTATCTAATAAAAACACTTCTAAAATTGAGATTAGCTCTACTCCACACAACCTTAATCTATCTACTTGTATAACGATACTTTCCTAATTATCACATTCAAACTAATATAAAAAAGCCAATAAAAAAACAAAAAAAACGTTTTTATATGTAACAATTGACATTTTAACGTGTCTATTGTGTTACAAGTTGGTTATGATTTATTTGAATTAGCCTTTAAAAAAAAGTAACCCTGTAAATTAAGAAATCGCGAAACAAATGTTTCGCGATTTTATTTTTTATAACATTTTTCTTATGAATTTACTGTAAAAGAAAATCCCTTGTTTTTTTATATATGCGATAGAGAAAAATCAAGCATAGCAGCGCTACGGTTTATTTTTATCTGGAAGCAGATAGGAAAAAAGAATATTTTATTGCAGTAAATTCATAAGAAAAATGGTATTATAACATTTTTACACCATTTTCTTTATGAATTAACTATAGAAAAACATCTTGTTTTATATATGCAATAGAGAAAAATCAAGCGTATCGATACTACGGCTTAGGAAAAAAGAATATTTTATTGCGGTAAATTCATAAAAAAATGACGCTATACTAATTTACCATCTGATAATTGCACTTCCCCAAGTAAATCCACTGCCAAAAGCCGCTAGTACTACTAAATCTCCTTCCTTTATTTTTCCTTCTTCCCATGCTTCTGTTAAAGCTATCGGTATTGAAGCCGCTGTCGTATTACCATATTTATGAATATTATTATACACTTGATTATAGGAT
>CAVYIL010000109.1:0-11080 GCA_963768325.1 uncultured Flavobacteriaceae bacterium
TTTTCTTATGAATTTACTGCAATAAAACATTCTTTTTTCCTATCTGCTTCCAGATAAAAATAAACCGTAGCGCTGCTATGCTTGATTTTTCTCTATCGCATATATTAAAAAATAAGGCATTTTCTTTTACAGTAAATTCATAAGAAAAATGGTATAAGTTCTTTTTTTTAAAAGTTACACAAGTGAATGACTCCTACGAAAACGTTTGTATTTTAGAAATGCTTTTTTTATTACATATAATAGTTCATAAAAATGAGCACTGTTACAAATATTATATTAAGTGTCTAAGTACATGACAAAAATTTCGGTAAATTTATATTTGTTTGATTTAGAGCACTTAATATCCAGTTAGCGACAAACTGTAGCCCGTATTTGAATATGGAAAAAGCTTTACGTCCATGTTTTTTGATGATTATAGGTTTGACTTTTAGATGCAGGTAGATACCCACTTTGTAGCACCACACAAAGGCGATCATGACAAGAAGGACTAATTTTTCTATGCGCTGTATGTGTGTTAGGTGTGTTTTTTCAATATCAAACCCGCTTGATTTCATTGCCTTAAAGCACATTTCAATTTGTCATCGTTGCTTATAATCGTGTTGAGCTTGATCAGGTTTATTAAATGAAATAATAATCAGAAAATCTCCATTTTTGACCTTACACCCTGAAAGATAACAGAGTTGTTGGTTTATGGATACTATTTTATTGTAGTGTTTATACTGCCCAACTTTAAGATTATTGAATAACCAAAACGCCTTAATCTCTTTATTCTTCTCAGGCAGATATACTTTGAAGTTATTACGAATTCTAATGTGATAGGGGATCTGCTGCTCATTCAAATAGGCGATCCATTTGTGACCTACAAACTCTCTGTCTGCTACAAGGGATTGAATACAGCACTTCCCAAATAAACATACAAAGCGTTCTATTAAACCGATTCGCTCTTCACTATTAGAATTACCGCGTTTAGCAAGCATTGTAAATAATAAGGGAAATGCCACTCCCTGATATACAATGCCAAGCATAAAAATATTGATATTTAACTCCCCAAACTTCCAATTGGTACGATCTAAAGAAAGAATGTATTTCTCTTGTTTAGGCAGTAGGCCAAATACTAACTTGGCAATTAAATCTCTATCCAATGTGTAACCTGATATGAAACGCTGAATACGTCTTAATGATGACTCAGCCTTAGAGGTGCTATCAAATCCATTCGCAAGTTTGCTGAATGTCACTGTTTGAACCTTACACAAGGCACAAATAAAATGTGAAATTAATCGTAAACGAGCTTTGTTAATTGTTCCCTGAAAAAAGTCGGACAATACTGCGTTTAATTCAGTACTTTTAGAATAAACATTGGTTTTCTTCATCGTAATTACAGGTTGTGAATATTCCTATAATATACTTATAATCAATAATTTATAAAAGTATTATCGCAATTAATTTATTGAAAATCAATGCTTTGTATTTTTGTCATGTACTAAGATTAAGTGTATATACCATTTGAAAAATATCCAACGCAAATCGAACAAATGAAAAAAAAAATTAGACTGGGATTCTCTTTTTGACTTTAGTAAATTAGAAGTATACAAGTAGGTTTTTTAATTATGAGCCGAATTAATTATGTTAATGGCTCATAATTTTGTGTTTTTTGAGCCTATATCAACTGTGTTTAGATTATTTTAATGTTTCTCATATTTACCTGAAATTAGGTGTAATGGACAAATAGTAGGTTGTTTTTTTTTTACTCCTTACTCAGAATATAATACCTCTTGTTGAGTTATGAACCGATTATAATCGGAATTTACACTTATGAAAATGTACAAAAAACAATAACTTATTTAACTAGTTTTAGCTATTCGAATGATGTGAAAAAGGAGGTAGTTTATATAAAAACACCCAATACAATAGATGAATTGGGTGTTTTAGGGCAATATGACTCTAAAGGCAACTTTTATTGGGGTAATATATTTTTGTTATTTATTTTTTAACTAAATAAAATTTTAAGACTAATAAACAGATTAATGGTTAACAACACAGCTATTGTTGCTACAATTGTATTATCAATTCTGTTACTTTTTAATTTTGCAACTTTTACTGTAGTAGATCTGTTTTTCATAGCTATATTTATTTGGGTTTATTTCTGTAGCTAATATATTTCCTTTGCTTATACATGTGCTAAAACCATACCCAAAGAAATGATAAAATATCGATATAACACTAAAATAATCGACATAATACATTGTTTACTGGTTTATTGCAACAAAACAATGCTGTTTTCTAATTCTCTTTTAGCTACATTAATTTATGTTTTAGTTTCAATAATTTTATTCTCACATAACTAATACCATTTTTCTTATGAATTTACTGTAAAAGAAAACCCCTTATTTTTTAATATATGCGATAGAGAAAAATCAAGCATAGCAGCGCTACGGTTTATTTTTATCTGGAAGCAGATAGGAAAAAAGAATATTTTATTGCAGTAAATTCATAAGAAAAATGGTATAAAGTATCTTCATTTAGCTATAATTATTTAGAACTCATAATATAGAAGTATAAAAAACATCTAATTTATAATACGCTTACTAAAATAGTAACATATCAACTTTTAATCAGTCTTTCTTTTTATACAAAAACCCCTTTACTTATTAGATTTTATTTATACTTTTGATCCCTTATATCTAAATAGAAATTTTCTGAATTAGTGTGTCATATTAATTTAAAATTATTAATAGATTCTAGAATAGGTCTATATTTCCTATTTATATAAATACAAGGTTAAGGTTACTTAATAAATTAAATTCAATGAAATTACATACGTATAAATCACTTTTTTTAGTTATCACTGCCTTCATGGCTCTCTATATAACATTAGGTTGTGAAAGAGATGATATCTGTGGAGATGATGCGAATACAACTCCTAAGCTTATAATTAAGTTTTTTGATAGTAATGATGGTATTACGGTTAAAAAACCAATAGGTTTATCAGTAAAAGCAATTCATCCTGATATAAAAGAAGTGTATTTAATAAATAAATCACAAGATTCTATTTTAATTCCGTTAGACATTAATACATATAATACTAAATTTGAGTTTACCATAAATAGTGAAGACCCGGATTTAGCCAAAAGAAATACAGATACTATTAGTTTTCAGTATACTACAAAAGAAGAGTATATAAATAGTGCGTGTGGTTTTAAAATAAATTATAACGGATTAGGTTATACTCCTCCAGATGCTACCGATACCAATAAATGGATTAAAAATATAATTATAAAAGAATTAAACGTAACCGATGAAAAAACTGCACACGTACATATTTTTCTTTAGTATTTTAATCTCTGGTTTCATTTTAGGACAAGAAAAAGCAAAATTCAATACTGTAGATACATTGCCGCCAGCCGAAAAATACGGATTTAGAGTTGGTATTGATCTCTCGCGGATAATACGCTCGTCTGTTAACAAAAAATATAAAGGATTAGAAATAATAGGCGACTATAGGATATATAGAAATTTTTATATTGCGACGGAAGTAGGGTATGAATCATTACTTAGAGATGAAGAGAATATGAATGTTAACGGTTCAGGAAATTATTTCCGAATAGGTTTCGATTATAATACTTACAAAAACTGGTACGGAATGCAAAATAATATTACTGTTGGACTACGTTATAGTTATTCATCTTTTGACCAAACATTAAATAGTTATCGCATATACTTGGGTGAAAAATATTTTACCAACGAAATTAAAGAGAAAAAAATAGAAGTTAGTGACCTTAATGCTGGTTGGCTAGAGTTTATTATTGGTATAAAAGTAGAAACGTTTAAAAATCTATATCTCGGGGCAAATATTTCTCTAAAAAAAATAACAAAAGAAGAAACGCCAGCTTTTTTTGATAATCTATTTATCCCTGGTTTTGGCAAAACAAATGACTTTAGTTCTTATGGAGTAGGGTATACATACTCTATAAGTTACTTAATTCCTTTTGTCAAAAAGAAAAAATAAAAATCGGTAAATATTCTCGATATAAATTTTGTAACTATTCAGCCGTTTTTGTTAAATATCTCTAAGTATATGGCGTAAAAATCTTTATTTTATTGATGATTTATAACCAAAACCCTGATTTTAGTGTCATTATTTTATTTTAAAGTTTACAAATTGCTAACTAAAGTAAAAATACAGTTTTTAACACGTTGAAAATAAATAAATTAACTAGGTGAATAGTTGCTAAATTTTAAATATATACAATAGAGCTTCCTTATTACCATATAAACGATAAGAATAGGCTCTAAACACAGCGTTATGACTTATATTTATTGGTATTTTGCTTTTTTACTACCCTCATACATTACGTATTTTAGTAACCTAGACTCTAGCTTGCCATTAAAAACTTTTATTTTTCGCGAGGGTCTTAAACCTACATGTTTTACACCTTCTAGATTAGAGGTAATAAACCAAGCATTAGTTCTAGGATAGTTTTTCTTTAATGTATCTCCGATTTGACCATAAAATTTTTCTACATCTAATAACTCTAATCGTTCTCCGTAGGGCGGATTAAAAACCATATGTAATTGTTTTTCTCCTTCTTTTTTGCTTTCAAAAAAATCCTCTTCTTTAACTTTAATAAAATCACTTAAATTTGCGTTTTCAATATTTTCTTTAGCCTTTCTAATTACCGAAGAAGCCTTGTCCAAACCAATTATAGAATGATGAAAGTCTCGAGTTTTCTTAAGACAAGCTTCTTCAATTTTTTCAAATAAATCCATATCCCAATCTAACCATTTTTCAAAAGCAAACTCCTTTCTATTTATGTTAACAGGAATATTACAAGCAATCATAGCAGCTTCAATTAATATAGTACCACTACCACACATTGGATCCAAAAAATCGCATTGTCCATCCCAACCAGAAAGCAATAATAATCCTGCTGCTAAAACTTCATTAATTGGCGCTATGTTAGTAGCGGATCTATATCCTCTATGATGTAATGAACCTCCAGAGCTATCTAACGATACTGTACACATATCCTGCTGGATATGTATATCTATAGTTAAATCAGGGTAATCAGTATCAACACTGGGTCTTTTTCCTGTCGAATTTCTAAACTTATCAGCTATAGCATCTTTTGATTTTAATGAAATAAATTGAGAATGGGTAAAAATTGTAGAATTTACTGTTGTATATATAGCAAAAGTATCATCAGAATTCATATAATCTTCCCATTTAATACTTTGTATAAAATCATACAGTTCTTTTTCGTTATGTATTTTTTTAGAACTAATCGGCTTTAAAATCTTAAGAGCAGTTCTCAGACACAAGTTGGCTTTATACATAAAACCAGTATCCCCATAAAAACTAACCATCCGATTGGCTGTTACAACTTTTTGAGCCCCTAAATTTCTAAGTTCAGTTGCTAAAATTTCCTCAAAGCCAAAAAAAGTTTTGGCTACCATTTTAAATGAATTATTCACTACGCTATATATTCTCTATAATTAACCACAAAAATACATTAATTTTGCGCCTTATGCTAAAAGATTCTACAAAGTGGTATGCTTCATGGTTCGATACACCATACTACCATATTTTATATAAAGACAGAGATCATAATGAAGCTCAAAAATTCATGGATACTCTCACTACGTATCTTAATCTTGGAAAAGATGAGAGAATATTAGACTTGGCCTGTGGCAAAGGTCGCCACAGTATTTATTTAAATCAATTAGGATATGATGTAGTTGGAGTAGACCTGTCTAAAAAAAATATTTCATACGCATCTCGATTCGAAAATGAAAAATTAAAGTTTAAGGTTCATAATATGTCAGAGCCTTATCCAGATCAGTTTGATGCAGTTTTTAATCTTTTTACAAGTTTTGGGTACTTCTCGAAAGAAGAGAGCAACCTAAATACTATTAAGGCTATAAAATCTAATTTAACAGATAAAGGTATTGGCGTTATAGATTTTATGAATGTAAACTATGTTACTAAAAATATTATCCCTGAAGAAACTAAAGAAATCGAAGGAATAACCTTTAATATAAAAAGGTACACTAAAGAAGGATGTATCTATAAGGATATTAAATTCAAACATGACAATAAAGATTTCTTTTTTACAGAACGAGTAAAGGCTATTACCCTCTGTGATTTCGAAAATTATTTCGAAAAAGCTAATGTAAATTTACTTAGTATATTTGGAGATTATGAATTGCAAAAGTTTAACAAAGAATCTTCTCCAAGACTTATTTTAATTTTTAAATAGTGCACAATTACATATTATCAATATTCGCTGTTTTTTTAGGTTCTATAATTGTAGTTATTTTTAAACCTACGAATCAAAAAAACTTAAAATTACTTTTAGCTTTTAGTGGTGCTTTTCTATTAGCTATAACAGTTTTTAATTTATTGCCAGAAGTGTTTGAGGATCATCAAAACGCTAAAAGTACAGGTGTATGGATTATGATCGGAATTTTAATCCAAAAAGTACTTGAATATTTTTCTAAAGGAGCTGAGCATGGACATGTGCACATTGAAACAAATACTACAAGCATCCCTAAATTACTCTTTATAGGTTTAGGGGCTCATGCATTATTAGAGGGGTTTCCTATACATGATCATGATACTAATGGATTACTTTTAGGAATTATCATACATAAAATCCCAATTGCTATGATTTTAACAACCTTTTTGCTTGAGTCAAAAATAAAAAAAACAACAAGTATATCTTTCTTAGTACTATTTGCCTTTATGACACCCTTAGGTACTTTTATAGCAGAATATTACAAATCTATACAGGATTATTATAAAGAAATAACCGCCTTAGTAATAGGGATTTTTTTACACGTATCTACTACTATTTTGTTTGAAAGTAATGAAGGTCATAAATTTAATATCACAAAACTTTTGATTATTTTAGTAGCTACTGCCATAGCTTATTTTATTTAGCTAAAAACATAATATTTCTGAACTACTCTATAGACATAAAACCATTTGGTTTTATGTAATACCTTTTTCCTATCTGCTTCTAGATAAAAACAAAAGAATATTAGTTACATACAATATAATACACTAGTTAATAAATAGTTGTGTGATTTTCATATTCCTATATATTCCCAAGGAATTTAAGGCAATATCCGTTGACAAAACTAGTAAATAATATTAGTTTTTGTTAATTTTTTCGAAAAAAGAAAATAACAATAGAATTATTGGAAGCATAATTATTCTTTCAGATAATATATATCAGCAAAGATCATTTAATAAGGTAGTACCAATTTTGGGTTACATCATTAAGGCAAAAATTATTGTTTTACACCTTTTCCCATATGAATTTACTCTAGAGGAAAATGCCTTATTTTTTTATATATGCGATATAGAAAAATCAAGTATAACAGTGCTATGGTTATTTTTATCTAGAAACAACAGATAGGTAAAAGAATGTTTTATTAGGTGTAAAGTTTCACAACATTGTTGATGTTATTTTGGATCACATGCATTTCTTGGAGATTAGGCAAAAGAAAAACTATGATAGTGATTTTAGGCTTGTTGAACTGGAAACAACTCGACCTTAGGAGAGTTGTTCTATTTCAACAATGCCCGTAAACACTGGGTTAATTTGATTTATTGAAAAAATATTTAAATTTCAGTTAAAAGACCTCTTGTTTTCTATTGTGTAAAATTTTCTCCCACCTTTTTTATGTGATCCGTTTAAGGTTGAGAAGTTGATTATTTTTGTTACAAAACAAACAAACAAACAAACAAACAAAAACAAATATGCAAAAATATCATTCTAATGCTACAACAAATTCAAATATTCGTTCGCTAATCCAAGCTAATTCTGTTAAAAACTCGTGACTATTCACCTAGTTAATTTATTTATTTTCAACGTGTTAAAAACGGTGTTTTTATTTTAGTTAGCAATTTGTAAACTTTAAAATAAAATAATGACACTAAAATCAGGGTTTTGGTTATGAATCATCAATAAAATAAATATTTTTACGCCATATACTTAGAAATATTTAACAAAAACGGCTGAATAGTTACAAAAACTCAGAACAAGCTATACGGTTCGGAATCTCCTCTCAAACTGTTTCAAAATGGAAAAATAGGGATTCTATTCAAGATACTTCTTGTGCTCCCCTGAATATTAAGTATGCTTTGTCTGAAGTAGAACGAGCCTTAGTTATTAGTCTTCGTAGTTCTACTTGGATGTCTATAGACGAGGTTTGGGAAGCTCTTCTAGAGGCTAATCCAAATATATCCAGAAGCTCTGTATATCGTTGTTTTGTGAAAGAAAACATTAATAAAGTACCTCAGGAAAAGAAAGATAAGGCCAAGAAATTCAAAGCATATAAGCCAGAATATTTACACATTGATGTAACTTATTTACCTAAATTTGAAGGACAACCTCATTATCTATTTGTAGCTATTGACAGAGCGACAAGAACTATGTTTTATTGGATTTATGAAAATAAAACTGCCGAAAATACAGAAAATTTCATAGATAAATGTTTTGCCTTTTTTCCAATTTACATAACTCATATCCTAACAGATAATGGACTAGAGTTTACCAATAGATTAATACGATCTAAAAAAGGAAATCTTTGTCAAAAACCATCAAAAATGGATATTAAATGTGCTGATAAGAATATTGAACATAGGCTAACTAAACCATCAACACCAAAAACTAATGGCATGGTTGAAAGAGTAAATGGAACAATTAAAAACAATACTATATTAAAAACAAAATATCAAAATAAATATGAAATGGAAACGGATATGATAAATTTTCTTTGCTTTTATAACATTTATAGAAGACACGGTTCCTTAAGGAAAGAACTAGACGTGAAAACTCCGTTTCAGGCCATTGAAAAATGGTATCAAATTGAACCAGAACTTTTTAAAATAACACCCGATGAGTTTAAAAATAAAATACTAGATTTACAAAATAAATATAATCAACTTTCATCAACAACGTTGTGAAACTTGACAATTAGGGACTAATAATAATAAATTCATAAGGAAAACGGTAGTATACTAGGTGTTTTTTTAATTAATATGGCTGCTATAATTAGTTTTTATTTTATCATTTACAAGCTTGGATTTTAAAATTTTACCTTCAAAATTAGATTTACCTTTAAGAGGTTTTAATTTTAATACGATTATGTCTTTTCCATTAATTAAATTATCGATGGTATAATTACTAAAAGTTAATTTTCCATTATTAATAGAAAAATTAGCTTCAATAATTTCAGTCATTCCATTTATTGTAATATTCATTTTAACTTTTTCAGAATCTTCTATTTTTATAATTACATCTTCAATAGGGGATGCTGTTACAGAATCTATATCAATTTTACTTAAAAATTGTTGATTAAATTTTGAAGAAAAGTTTATATAGGTATAAGTTTTACCCAAATAGTTTTTAGCAATAACTTTAATGTTTTTGTTATTTTCAAAAAAATCATTTGTCCATGAGATAACGCCATTTTCTTTATTAATACTCAGACCTCTGTAGGTTTTATTTAGGGCAAAAGTACCTTTTTTATCTCCCCAATTTATTGCGGGAGCTTTGGTACAACCCTGTGTATAATATTCAATACTAATAGTATTGTCAGAATATTTTAGGTCATGTGGTTTTGAAATTATATTATTACAAGAAACGCCAAATACTATTAATCCTAGAAGTGTAACTGTTGAAAAAATAATTTTCATTTTTTTTAGATTTAAATATTTTTAATCTATTCTATTTGAAGTAGAAAAAATAATTTTCGTTAACAGTATAATGTCGAACAAAAATCAGTTTACCCTTAGCTGTTTTTAGTTGTTGTTTTTTTTAAATTTTTAGTTAAAGTTTCATAAAATAACCACCATATACTTATACTATTTTTCTTATGAATTTACTGTAAAAGAAAATCCCTTATTTTTTTATATCTGCGATAGAGAAAAATCAAGCATAGCAGCGCTACGGTTTATTTTTATCTGGAAGCAAATAGGAAAAAAGAATATTTTATTGCAGTAAATTCATAAGAAAAATAGTATAAGTATATGGCGGTTATTGTTATTGAAGTCGTTTAAACTTTTTCTAATTTTTTATTTTTAAATTTTTTAACGGCAATTACTATGAAAGCCAGTAGGTTAAATCCTTTCCAGCTTGTAATAGTGGTGTCAAATCTGTTTAGCAAAGATCTATAACTGTCCATCCAAGCATTGGTTCGCTCAATGATATATCTCAAGTCATAGAGTTCTTGGTCAAAATACTCATCTCTATCAGCATTTCCATTACGTTTATTAAAGTATACATTGGCATTTATTTCTTTGCTATCACAGCATTTCCTAAAATCTTTGGAATCAAATCCTGCATCTGCATTTAGGAATAATCCTTTTGTCTCTATATCTGCCTGTTCCAATGTAGCAGTTACAACTTCAAATTGAATTTCAATATCGTACAGGTCATTATGATTTCCAGACACAGGTTCAGACATAGGTTCAGACATAGCAAGTGGCAATCCTTGCCTATCAGTAAGATATAGAGCATTCGTGGTTTTACGTTTCTTTCTACCTTGATATCCCACACTAGTTCCTCCTCGAATGGCAGGTGTATGACTTCCGTCAAGGTCTACACTAGAAAGATCAAAACTAGATTTATGTCTTTTAAGAAACTCAATCCAACAGTTCTCTAAAGCTTCGCTAACACACCATTTCCTATAATGATAATATACGGATTGCCAGCTTAAAACTTGAGTTTCAAACAAAGCTTTTACTGGTAATAACCTCCATTGAACACCTGTTTTTAGCTTGTAAAGAATAGCATTGATAATCTCTGCTAAAGGAACGGTTGGTGAAAATCCTCTTTTTCTTGTTGATAAATAGGGTACAATCTCTAATTCTATCATATATTTGTCTAGTACACTGTACATAAAGGGTTGTTTTATATTGATTTACGTATGAAACGCAAATATCAGCAACCCTTTTATTTTATCTCTATAAAAGTTTAAACGACTTCAGTAATTAAATAGAATAATAAAAAGAAATTTATTAAAATGAAATAAACATATTTTGAATAAAACAAAAGCTGTCCCATGTCAG
>CAVYIL010000110.1:0-13180 GCA_963768325.1 uncultured Flavobacteriaceae bacterium
AGAATATTTATGTGAGCCAAATAAACTCCTCAGGTGAGGATTGGGTTAATGTAGATGCATTTCTTTATAAAAGCATTTGTCATTATGAGCTTCGACAGAATAAACAAGCTTTGGAAGTTGTAAATAAGGCTATTAAGTATTTTAAATATTTTCCTGAAGCCTACTATTTTAAAGGGTTAATATCATTAGAATTAAATAATAATAATATCGCTTGTAAAAATTTTATATTAGCTCAAAAACATTCTAATTATATTAAACACGATTCATATAGAGAAGTGTTTGGACAACTATATTTAGAAGATATTACAAATGCAATTCATAAATATTGCAATTAGTAATCCGTTTATTAAAGAAACACCCTTACTTATCACTAAGTAAGGGTGTTTTATTGTGGTATTAAATCTTTAAAAAATAAAGAAAAAATTTAGTATCTATAATAATCAGGTTTAAAAGGTCCCTCTACAGCGACACCAATATATTCAGCTTGATCAGGGCGAAGTGTTTCTAATTCAGCCCCAAGACGAGCTAAATGTAGCTTTGCTACTTTTTCGTCAAGATGCTTAGGTAGCATATAAACTTCATTTTTATAGTTTTTATGATTTATCCAAAGTTCGATTTGTGCTAATGTTTGATTGGTAAACGAGTTACTCATTACGAAACTTGGATGACCAGTAGCGCACCCTAGATTAACTAAACGACCTTCAGCAAGAATTATAATATCTTTCCCATTTATAGTGTATTTATCTACTTGTGGTTTGATTTCATCCTTAGTGTTTCCGTAATTTTTATTTAACCAAGCCATGTCTATTTCATTGTCGAAATGTCCAATATTACAAACGATTGCTTTGTCTTTTAAAGCCTCAAAATGACGTGCTTGTACAATGTCTTTGTTACCTGTAGTAGTAATAACGATATCCGCATTTCCAATTACATTTTCAAGTTTTTTAACTTCAAACCCATCCATAGCAGCCTGTAAAGCACAAATTGGATCGATTTCAGTTACAGTTATGATAGAACCAGCTCCTTTAAAAGAAGCAGCAGTTCCTTTACCAACATCTCCATATCCACAAACAATAACTCTTTTTCCTGCAAGCATAGTATCCGTTGCGCGACGAATGGCGTCTACAGCGCTCTCTCTGCAACCATATTTGTTGTCAAATTTAGACTTAGTAACAGAGTCATTAATATTCATTGCAGGAATTGGTAAAGTTCCATTTTTCACTCTTTCATATAAGCGATGAACCCCAGTAGTTGTTTCTTCAGACAAACCTTTAATATCATCTACTAATTCAGGGTATTTATCTAATACCATATTGGTAAGGTCACCACCGTCATCAAGGATCATATTTAATGGTTTTCGATCTTCTCCAAAGAATAATGTCTGTTCGATGCACCAGTTAAATTCTTCTTCATTCATTCCTTTCCAAGCATAAACAGGGATTCCAGCATCAGCGATAGCAGCAGCAGCTTGATCCTGAGTTGAAAATATATTACAAGAACTCCAAGTAACTTCAGCACCAAGAGCCTTAAGTGTTTCGATTAATACAGCAGTTTGGATAGTCATATGTAAACAACCAGCAATTCTAGCTCCTTTCAGAGGTTGTTGCTTACCATATTCTTCTCTAAGAGACATTAAACCAGGCATTTCTGCTTCTGCTAATTCTATTTCTTTTCTTCCCCAGCTCGCAAGAGTAATGTCTTTTACTTTGTAAGGAACGTACGGTATTGTCTTGGTGCTCATAGTATTTATTTTATGTTTATGAAGAGTAATAACTCTAGTATTTTGTATTAAATAGTTTTAATTTCGTTTTTTAGAAAAAACAAGATTTTATTCTTGATTTTCGATTAGCAAAGGTACACAATAACTTTAAAAAATTAAATGCCTCTATACAAAACTATAGCAGTAGACGAAAGTACTAACGTATTGATTTGGAAGATTGAAGAGTCTTATGAGTCTTTGTGCGAAGGAATACGATTAACAAAATATTGTCAAAATAGAGTAGATAACATGAAGTCAGAAATTCATAAAAGAGGCTTTATGAGCGTACGCCATCTATTAGCTGTATTTGGTTATACGGATTTTGATTTATACTATGATGATTTTGGTAAACCTCATCTTATAGATGGAAGGCAGATTTCGATTACACATTCTTTTGAATTTTCGGGTATCGTCATTAGCGATAAACCAATAGGCATTGACATAGAAAAACAAAGAGATAAAATTCAGAGAATAGCACATAAATTTATTAAATCGGAACAAGGATTTGCAGAGCAACAAGATCAAGATAGGGTAAGATGTCTTACCGTTATATGGGGAGCTAAAGAATCATTATATAAATTATATGCTACTGCGGGATTGAGTTTTGAACAGCATATTCATATTATGCCTTTTGAACTTAATAACCCTTTTTTATACGGAAGCATTGATTATAAGGGTGAAATTAGTCATTATGAGATAAACTTTATGGAGTTTGAAGGTTTTACTTGCGTATATGCTATGCCTTATTCTTTGTAAACATTAATTTCATCATATAATTAATATACTTGTTTTTAGAAATTAAAAACAAAATGTTTTAAAGTATAAAGAATATAGTTTTTACCTATTTTTGGAACTGAATTATGTTTTTAGTATACATAATGACAGTGAAAAGCAATTATGAATCAAATTTTTGAATTTTTTTTCGGACAATATTCAGATTATACTACTTTAAATATTATTCTAGAGATCATTGCCGTTATTTTTGGGTTGATGAGTGTTTTTTTTGCTAGAATTAATAATAGCTTAGTGTACCCAATAGGATTGATTAGTACAACTATTTATGTCTATTTACTTTATCAATGGTCGCTACTAGGGGATATGATGATTAATGGGTATTATATTCTAATAGGTATTTATGGCTGGTATATTTGGACAAAAAAAATAGATGAAATTCATGTCACACCTATTTCTAGGACTACTTTACGAGAGAAAAAGATAGAAGTATTGCTTTTTATCTTAACATTGGTTTTTGTTTGTATTATCTATGCTATTTTTGATAAATGGAATGATTGGACTGCATATGTAGATACATTAACAACGGCTATATTTTTTGTTGGTATGTGGCTTATGGCAAGAAGAAAGATTGAAAATTGGATATTCTGGATAATTGGAGATTTAATTTCAGTGCCATTATATTTTTATAAAGGATTTACTTTTACTAGTTTTCAATATTTACTGTTTACAATTATAGCAATTTTTGGGTATTTAAAATGGAAGAAAAGTTTAGACAGCAGCATAGTGATTGTATAAAAATAGTTTTGTTTGGTCCTGAATCTACAGGAAAAACAACATTGTCTAAGCAATTGGCGGATTATTATAATACAGAATGGGTTTTAGAATACATGAGGGTGTATCTTCAAAAAAAATGGGATGAAACAAAATGTAAATGTACTTTTGGAGATTTGATTCCTATTGCAGAAGGACAAATGGAATTGGAGAACATTGCTGTAAAAAAGGCAAAGAAAATATTAATTTGCGACACTAATCTTTTGGAGATAAAAGTGTATTCTGAAGTCTATTATCAGGGATTAGTACCAGAGGTTATAAATAAATTTTCATTGGAAAATAATTATGATTTGTATCTTTTGACGTATATAGATACACCTTGGGAGGTTGATGACTTAAGAGATAAACCAGAGGAGCGAAAAGAAATGTTTTTATATTTTAAGGAGACTTTAGAAAAATATAACTTGCCATTTATCGTTTTGAAAGGGACTAAAGATAGTCGTATGCAAACAGCAATAAAAGCCATTGATCAATTAATAGATTAGAAATAAAGGCATAAATATAAGAATAGATTAGGTGTCGTTTTTATGTTTTAATGATTATAAAATCATAAAGTGTGAATATTACAGATAAAGATATAGAGCTAATTAGATCCAAAGGATTAACTATAGACAAAGTACAATCTCAGATAGATATTTTTAAAAATGAAATACCTTTTGTAGCACTTAGAAGTGCTGCGACGTTAAATAACGGAATTCTAAAATTTACAGAGCATTATCAAGAAGAGTTAACCGAATTATACGAGTCGAGATTATCCAACTTAGATACAATAAAATTCGTTCCTGCATCTGGAGCTGCAACTAGGATGTTTAAAGATTTGTTTCGGTTTCTGGATAATTATGAACATCAAAAAGAGAGTTTAAATTCGTACACTAATCATGAAAAAGCCGATGTAATTCGTCTTTTTTTGATAGGATTAGAAAAATTTCCCTTTTATGAGATAGTAAGAGATAAGGTTAAGAATGTATATCCTAAGTTTGATTCTTTTTCTGAAGGAAGACAACTTTATATCTTTATAGAAATGATGTTAAAGGAGAAAGGGCTAAACTATGGAATGTATCCTAAAGGATTATTGCCATTCCATAAATATTCTGATGATTTTGTAGCAACTTCGTTTGAAGAGCATTTATATGAAGCAGCGGGATATAATTCTAATAATAAAAATGTTTCTCATTTGCATTTTACAATAAGTAAAGAGCATCTTGGGGCTTTTAAGGGAGAATTTAAGCGGATTAAGGTAAAGGTTGAGGAGAAAACGAATACAAGTTTTAATATTTCGTATTCTTTTCAAAAAGAAGAAACGGACACTATTGCAGTTACTGAAAAAGATGAACCGTATAGAATAGAAGATGGAAGCTTGTTATTTAGACCAGGGGGACATGGTGCGTTGATTGAAAATCTTAATGATTTAGATGCAGATATTATATTTATTAAAAACATCGATAATGTTGTAGTTCGCAAATATCAAAATGAAGTTTCTAGTTATAAGAAAGTTTTGGCAGGTAAGATGATAGAGATTCAGGAAGAAGTATTTAGAATATTACAAACCCTAGATCAACGAAATCCATCTGAAGCTGAATTAAAAGACATTAAAAAGTTCTTAGTAGAGCAGTTAAACGTAAGGTTGCCTTTGGATTTCGATAAATTTTCAGAAAAACATAAATTATTGTTTTTGAGGGAATCTCTAAATCGACCTATACGTGTATGCGGCATGGTAATTAATGAAGGAGAACCTGGTGGAGGACCTTTTTGGATTAAAAAGGAAAATGGTAGATTAGTATTGCAGATTATCGAAACTCCTCAAATCAATAAAAGAGATTCTAGACAACAAGATATTCTGAAAAGTGCCACCCATTTTAATCCTGTTGATTTAGTCTGTGGTGTACGTGATTATAGAGGTAGTAAATTTAATCTACTAGATTTTGTAGACCCAGAAACAGGATTTATTACTAAAAAAACATTAAATGGGGTTACTATAAAAGCATTGGAGTTGCCTGGCTTGTGGAATGGAGCTATGGCAAATTGGATAAGTGTTTTTGTAGAGGTTCCGCTTACTACTTTTAACCCAGTGAAAACGGTTACTGATTTGTTGAAATCAGCACATCAGGTTAAACTTTTTACCTAAAGTTATTGTACAAGTAGCTGTTTTTTTATCATAAGTAGAGCCTGAATAGGTTTTTTTTAAATTAAATTAAGAATTATTTAAAGGTATGAACTCTTCAGTTTTGCTAAAAGAATTGAAGTTTAAAGCTATTAGAAGTTCTGGTTCTGGAGGACAGCACGTAAATAAGGTGTCTTCTAAAATAGAGCTTAGTTTTGAATTAAATTCATCATCGGGTCTTACCGATGATGAAAAACATTGTCTATCCCTAAAAATGAACTCACGATTAACCAAAAAAGGAGTTTTATTATTGCAGTGTGGAGAAACTAGAAGTCAGCATAAAAATAAAGAAATAGTTATAAAACGGTTTTTTAATTTGCTTAGATCAAATTTAGTGCCTCCTAAAATCAGAAAGTCTACAAAGCCCTCAGTAGGAGCTATCAAAAAACGGCTTGAAAGTAAACAAAGACTTTCTTTGAAGAAAACTAATAGAAAACGCCCTTTACTATAAAAATAGAATCTCTAGTTTCCTTAAATAAGATATAATTTATATTAAATTTTTGTTATTCATTGTGTTATATAATTTGGGCGATGACTTTTTTATTTACTTTTGAAGTGATTATTTCGATATACTTTTTTAAAATAGAAGTTTTCCTGATCAGGTAGACTTGTTGAACTTAATTTATTTTTGTGTAAAAAATGTGTAATTATTCTACGCTATTGTGTGGAATCTACAATGTTTTTTTTTCTCTTTAAGAAACATGATGTTTGTAAACCACTTGTATTCAAGCGAATGTATATGTTTTGTGTAAATTTGTCTGTTTGGAACAATTATTACTAGTTAGTTATATAGTAGTGTTTAACCTTTAGCGAGTAATCAAATGAAGCAGATACCTATGATAGTAGCAATAATAGTAAGTATTTTTCCAGCTCAAGGAGCTGTAGCTCAGAATGATATCAATGAAGATTATGGTTCGTGGAATTATGATGATGAACAGCGGGAATATACAGAGATTGGAATTACAGATTTACCTATGAAAATTGAAAGTATAGCATCTACAGATTTTGAAAATCTAAATATATATAGGGTATATCTTTCTAAAGATAATTCTTATCGAATAGTGTTTACAGGAAAAAATAATGATACAAAAGTGGTGTTAGCAAGTGCTAATGGCGAATGGATAATGCTAAATAACAAAACTTAAATCTAGGGGTAGAAAAGGATATTATTTTCAAAAAAATGATATATACGTTGTTTAGTGTAGAAAAGAGACTCAATCCCAGGGGTCTCTTTTTATTTATAAGAAATAATAACCTATCAATTTTAATGATTAGTTTTACAGAATATCAATAACACTTTATGGTTATGCCCAAAATTCTTATAGTTGAAGATGATGTAGCTTTTTGTACGATGCTCAAAACTTTTTTAGAGAAAAAAAATTTTGACGTTTCAACAGCTTTTTCTGGTAACGAAGCTATTTTAAAAATTCAGGAGAATACATATGATATTGTTCTTACAGACGTAAGGTTACCAGATCTTGATGGAATTAGATTGTTAGATAGAATACGAGAAAAGAAATATAATACCCAAGTTATTATTATGACAGGTTATGCTGAGATTGATATGGCCGTAAATTCTATTAAACAGGGGGCTTTTGATTATGTTTCTAAGCCTTTTAATCCAGATAGAATTTTACAAATTATCGAAAAAGCATTGCAAACAGATGTCTCTACTCACGATTTATCTTCAAAAAAGGAAACACCATCTGATAAAATACAGGATCAAACGGATAGTTATTTTGTAAGAGGAGTAAGTGATGCTTCTAAAAAATTAAATGAATACATTGCTTTAGTTGCACCAACTCGTATGTCTGTTTTAATAATAGGTGATAGCGGAACAGGTAAAGAATATGTGGCAAGTAGTATCCATAAAGCAAGTAAAAGAGCAGAGAAACCTTTTGTAGCGGTTGATTGTGGTGCTATACCTAAAGAGATAGCTTCAAGTGAGTTTTTTGGACATATTAAAGGGTCTTTTACTGGGGCAGTAAATGATAAAGTTGGTCATTTTGAAGCTGCTAATGGTGGAACTCTTTTTTTGGATGAAATTGGTAATCTTAGTTATCAATTACAGGTTCAATTATTAAGGGCATTACAAGAAAGAAAAATAAAACCTGTTGGTAGTAATATAGAGACTGAGGTAGATATCAGAGTGATTGCTGCTACTAATGAAGATTTGATTAATGCAGTAAAAGAAGGGGAGTTTAGAGAGGATTTATATCATAGATTGAATGAGTTTTCTGTTAAAGTACCTCCGCTAAGAGATAGGATAGAGGATTTAATGCTTTTTGCTAATCATTTTTTAGAAGAATCAAATGAGGAATTAGACAAGCAAGTAGTAGGGTTTACAGATGAGGTACTAGATACTTTTAAAAAATATGATTGGCCAGGGAATCTTAGAGAATTAAAGAATATAGTTAAACGGTCTGTTTTGTTAACCCAGAAAGACATGATTACAGTGGATATTTTACCAAATGACATTGTATTAGGCTCTAATAATCCTAAGCATACATACGGGTTGTTTAAAAACCAAAATGAGCAAGAATTGATTCTGGATGCTCTAGAGAAAACTAATGGAAATAAAGCGAAGGCAGCTAGATTGCTCAGTATTGATCGAAAAACGCTTTATAATAAACTAAAGCAGTATAACATTAAACTTTAATTTTCTGTTTTAAGTTTACCTATAAGGTTTTCTATACTTATTACTCCTTCTTTAGCTAAATTAAGAATTTCAGTTTTTTTAAGGTTATAGTTGTCGTTATTTTCTAATTTTTCTAATATAGTAATCACCTTTTTAGCCTTTATCTGTTTAAACATAGGTAACATTTTGTGCGCTATATTTTTTATCTGATCAATATCTTTATTTTCGATTTTTATCTTTAATTCAACTAGATTATTGATGGTACTTTTATAAAAAGTGTCTAAAATAGAATAAAGTGAGTGTGAATCTCCTTGAGCAAAAAGCATTAAGTCATCTAAAGTGTACTCATCATTAAACTCAGCGACATTGGCTTTAATTTCTGTATAATCTAGTGGGGTTATTTTTAAAACATCTGCTATTATATCAATCAGAGCTTTTGGAGAATAAGGTTTATTTAAACTAGCTGCAAACCCATGTTTTTTATAATCGTCGATTGACACATCAATTCTACCTGATAATGCGATTACAGGTGTATTAGCTGTTTTAATATTATTTTTTATAATGTTTAGAAATTCAAAACCATCAATTTTAGGCATCTGAATATCGGTGAGTACTAAATCATAAGCCTTTTTTTCTATTACAGGAATTACTTCAGATGGATTTTCGAAAATATCATACGAGAAACCGGCAATAGAGACAATTTCACTAGTAAGAACTAATTGACTAGGGTCGTCATCTACTATTAAAATTTTTTTGTTTAAAAAATTTTGTATTTCTATAGGTTCAACGTCTTCTTCTAGAGTTGGAAAATTAGATAGTTTGATGGGTATATGTATAGTGAAATTACTACCTTGGTCAATACTGCTCTCTAATGTAATTTTTCCGTTTAGGAGCATAGTTAATTTTTTAGTTATAAAAAGACCTAAACCAAAACCACCATATTTTCTTTCCGTATCATCATCACCTTGCGAAAATTCGTTGAAAATATACCCCTGTTGCTCATTTGTTATTCCTATTCCTGTATCTTTTACTGAAATAACTAGAAGTTTTTCGGACAAGTTGTCTTCAATAATTTTACTGTCAATTTTTATGGATCCTTCATTCGTAAATTTATACGCGTTATTAAGAAGGTTGGTTAGAATCTGCTTGATCCTGAAAGGATCTCCCAAGTATTTTTGGTTTAATTGACCATCTGTTTTAATGGTAATTTTCAGGTTTTTTTTGTCATTGACAGGAATAACGCTATTTATAGTGTTTTCGATTAATTTTTTAGGAGAAAAAGGCAATTCTTCTATTACCATTCTTCCAGCTTCTAATTTTGATAAATCAAGAAGATCATTAACTAAATGTAGAATGTAGTCAGACGATTTTTTTAAATGCTCTAAATAATGCTTTTGTTTATTATTTAACCCCGTTTTTTCTAGTAAATCAGAATAACCAATAACCGCATTTAATGGAGATCGAAGGTCATGAGTGACAGTATTTATTAAAGACTCCCTAGTCTTTAATAAGGATTCTTTATTCATTTTTTCAGCCTCTAATTCTATACGATATTTTTGGCTTTTGGAAACATCTTTAATAATTAAGAAAAGAAAAAGTACTGCAATTAATAAGCTAGTAGCAGCAACAAACAGGATTATATCAGAAGTTTTTTCTAACACTTCATTAGAAGCTTTTAATCGGATATAATAATGATTTCTTTCGTTGAGTTCTATAGTGGCAAGCAAATCTCTTAATCGTTTTGTAATGATTTGATCTTTTTGTAAGAGTTTGTTTTCTTTTAGCGAAATTTCTCTTTTATATCTTTTATCCTTCTTTTCTAAATCAGCAAGTACTTGTTTTACTGATGTAGCCAAAGAATCCATAGTTTGGTTACTTAAGCGCTTAGCATTATCTTTTTTAGTAAGGCTTAAAATGTTAATGATTGATTTTCTATGTTGTGGGTTAAGGTTTCTGAAGCGTCTTTCGTAATTTGAATCTCCAAATGAGGTATTCGTTTTTTTTAATTCATCAATAGCAGTAGCATATATACCTTTTTCTATCCGTTGTTGATATATTCTAATTAATTCTTCTAAATTTTTATTTTTACTATCAATCAAGTTTTTGATACTATCTATTTTTCGAGCCTGTACTGTATCTTTGGAGATACCAGAAACTTTATGAATAGTGTTTAATATAACACTAATCTTTTTTTTATAAGAGTCTAATTTACTTATGTCAGAAGTTTGGATAATATTTCGAGTTAAACTCTCGGCTTCATATAAACCTGTTAACGCTTCCCCTACAAGGAATAATTTTTCATTGTTTTTGTTTTTTATTTCAGTAATTTGAGTGTAATTATTTATCTGATTATAAATAATTAAAAATGCAATTAAGGCCAGAACAGCAATAAGCACATATGCTATAATAATTTTAAAAGTAACAGATCTTTTAGTGTCCTTCATATTATAATATAACTTCAAAAATCATTAAGCATTGTTTTGCTCAATAAATTTTAAAAGATAAAATTATAAAAAGTTTACACTATCTCTTTAAACAATATTTGATTTATTTCCAAAGGCAGTCAAAATTCAACTAATGAATGAGAATAATTAAGTTTCTATAGCAACACCATTTTCCTTATGAGTTTACTGTAAAAGAAGAAGAAGAAGAAGAAGAAGAAGAAGAGGAGGAGGAGGAGGAGGAGGAGGAGGAGGAGGAGGAGGAGGAGGAGGAGGAGGAGGAGGAGGAGGAGGAGGAGGAGGAGGAGGAGGAGGAGGAGGAGGAAGGAAGAAGAAGAAGAGGAAGAAATTACAATTTAGTAAGGTAGGAATATAAAAAATATAAATGTTTTAAATTTAAGTAGAATTAAGACCCAAAAGCAAATAAAACTAAACCATGGGAATCAACAAAAACAAGACTACTCCACCAATAACTTTTCTTTTGGATCAGCCCCATATTCATTACTACCTTTATCCCCTTCAATTATTGATAAGATAAAAAACCAAATTCCACCTACAAAAGGGATTAAAATAATTAAAATCATCCAACCACTTTTTCCAATATCATGTAATCTTCTTACACTAACTGCAATATGAGGTATTAATAATAACAACAAATACAAAGGAAATAACCCGCTTATTACCAGTGATACAGAAGAAGAAAAGAAGAAAGATACAGACGCTAAAATACCTAACGCAATAATTATAAGCCCATTAAGTAAGTTAAACATCCAATACTCTTCTCTTCTTGCTCTGCCCTCAAATTTCGCATAATTTTTTAATACTTGTAAATACCAATTCATTTTAAATGTTTTTTTAAAGTTTATATTCCATTAAATGGTTTAAAACCCCCATCTTGAGATGGGAATTACTTTTAGTATTTATGAGTATTTTTGCTAAATGAGTTATAGTAAAGGAAATCACACGACTTATTATCATAGATATCATTTGGTTTGGATAACAAAATATAGATATAAAATATTAACTGGATCATTACAGCATCGAGTTCGAGAACTAATAGCTCAAGTAGCATCAGACCTGAACATTAAAATCATTAATGGAGTAGTTAGTAGTGATCATGTACATATATTTTGTAGTATCCCACCCCATATATCCGTAAGCGAATTTGTAAAAAAAGTAAAGGGAAGAAGTAGCAGAAAAGTTCAACAGGAATTTCCAGATTTAAAAAAACGCTATTGGGGCAGACACTTTTGGGCAAGAGGATATTTTAGTTCTACCAGTGGTAATGTTACAGATGATATTATCAATGAGTATATAAACAATCACTTTGACGGAAATAAGCCAGAGAACGAAACAAACATCTCTTTAGAGTGATAATCGACTTATAGTCGTTATTATTAACCTACCATCTTATAGATGGTAGTGGTTAAGTTAATTAGATATTTAGGGAAAACACCGTTTATTAATATATTTTTACCCCTCTTAATTTCTTACGTTTCTAAAAAGATTAACTATAAACTATATATTTAATCTCATAACTATCCGAAAGTTATATTTTCAGAATTAGAAACTCGTATTTTAGCTTTCTAAAATTAAATAATTTTATGGGACTCTTCAAGCGTACTAAAAACACAAATACTCCATTAATTCGCCAAATTTTAGATTTATACCATTTTTCTTATGAATTTACTGCAAAAGAAAATGCCTTATTTTTTTATATCTGCGATAGAGAAAAATCAAGCATAGCAGCGCTACGGTTTATATTCCATTAAATGGTTTAAAACCCCCATCTTGAGATGGGAATTACTTTTAGTATTTATGAGTATTTTTGCTAAATGAGTTATAGTAAAGGAAATCACACGACTTATTATCATAGATATCATTTGGTTTGGATAACAAAATATAGATATAAAATATTAACTGGATCATTACAGCATCGAGTTCGAGAACTAATAGCTCAAGTAGCATCAGACCTGAACATTAAAATCATTAATGGAGTAGTTAGTAGTGATCATGTACATATATTTTGTAGTATCCCACCCCATATATCCGTAAGCGAATTTGTAAAAAAAGTAAAGGGAAGAAGTAGCAGAAAAGTTCAACAGGAATTTCCAGATTTAAAAAAACGCTATTGGGGCAGACACTTTTGGGCAAGAGGATATTTTAGTTCTACCAGTGGTAATGTTACAGATGATATTATCAATGAGTATATAAACAATCACTTTGACGGAAATAAGCCAGAGAACGAAACAAACATCTCTTTAGAGTGATAATCGACTTATAGTCGTTATTATTAACCTACCATCTTATAGATGGTAGTGGTTAAGTTTTATCTGGAAGCAGATAGGAAAAAAGAATATTTTATTGCAGTAAATTCATAAGAAAAATGGTATTAGTTCCTCGTTGGATGATTAGGAGATGTTCCGAAAATCATAAAAGCGATAAGGGCTGCAGTAGGTATAAGACTTTCGATCAATTTGTGTAGCTTTAACTTTCGGACAGCTTAATAAATGCCTGACTTTAAGCGATATTTCTAGGTAGTATTGGGGTGTCCGAGACATTCATATCAAGTTTAGGTCTTGATCAGAGTCCAGCACGTTCTACTGATGATGGTA
>CAVYIL010000111.1:0-7205 GCA_963768325.1 uncultured Flavobacteriaceae bacterium
ATAAAATTTAATTCCAAAAAATAAGTTAAATAGAAGGGATAAAAACTCCTATTAACTTAAACTTGCATAATAATTAACCAGATGTATTACTACATTAAATACACAACAAATTAATCTTAAGATTATTATGAAAACTCTTAATTATGGAAAAATAGTGATATTTTTTCAAGTTCTAATCGTGTCATACGGAACCTGTTTATTTCAGTCTTGTTCAAACGATAATAATGACTTGTCGAAGCCACTTTTTAACGGCAAAAATAAAACGAGTGGTATTGTTTTTACCACAAACTTTGAATCTGGAAGTATCGGAAAAGTTACTAAAAAGAATAATGACACAATACTTAGTTATAAATTGGAGCTGCGCGATGATAACAATGATGTGCTATTACCCCAAAAGTACAGAACTTGGTTTTATGTAGAAGCTAATAATGTACCGATTAATAGACCTATTCAATTAGAGTTTTCTAGGTTGGGGTTCCCAAATTTCTTTTTACCCGTTTACTCTTATGACGGTCAGAATTGGCAATATATAGAGGAAAACGAAGCTAAACTTAATTCAGACAAAACAAGTTTAATTATCCAAAAAAAGTTTAATCAAGAAAAAGTTTGGATAGCAAGAACCTTTCCGTATACAACAAAAACACTTACGGACTTTATAGATTCTATCAAATCTAATTCTAATGTGGAAATTAAAACATTAGGAAATAGTCCTTCTGAAAATTATCCAATTAAATTAATAAAAATAACGGATAATACCATTTTAGAAAACAAAAAAACGATATGGGTACACGCGCGAACACATGCAGCAGAGGTGGGTTCCTCTTATTTGTTAGAAGGATTAATAAAAACGATTTTATCCAACGATGATTTAGGGCAAAGTTTACGAAACAAATATGTTTTTAAAATTGTCCCTATGCATAATCCTGATGGAGTGATAGTTGGTAACTATAGAACTAATGCCAGTAGTATTAATCTTGAAAGTCAATGGTATTTTAATCCGCAATCTAATGAGATCCCAAGACCATTAGTATCGAGTGCCCCGGTAGAAAATCAATATTTAAATGCAGCAATGGTAGAAGCGTTAGCAGATAATAATGCACCTGTATCCTTTGCTTTGAACTTACACTCGTCTAATTCTGACCCTGAAGAGCCAGCATTTCTTTTTCCTCATTTTGGTAATAGCAATGACTATAACTCTGAAGAACAAAATTTATGGAATAATCAAATTTCTTTTATTCGTTCCTTAGCGATACATTATGATGGAAAAATACAAAAACCTGCGAGAGAAGGTAAAAGAGGGTTTTTAAGAAGTTGGTTTCCAGAAACATGGTGGTGGTATAATGCTAAAGATCAAGTTACAGCAATAACCTTAGAAACAACTTATGGTAAAGCAGGTTTTGATCATTGGGTAACTAAAGATAACTGGAGAGAATTAGGGGTGGCTGTAGCTAAATCATTTAATGACATGAATAGTAGTCTAGGCAGATCAAAAAGGATGATAAATGAAAATGTATTTAAGTTTCCATATATTGAACATTTAGAGGAAGACAAGTAACAAGTAATAGCTAGTAACGTTTATCACGAGGTTAACAGTTGCTTGTTGAAGGTATATAATACCATTTTTCCTATGAATTTATTGTAAAAGAAAATTCATAATATGCCATTAAATTATTTTGAATTATTGTAGGAAATAAAAGTCAAAGTAATTTAGTTTCTTGTTTCTCTAAAAAAATAATATATTGGGGTGTAATAGACAAATAGTAGGCTATGTATACCAAAGAGTTTGATGTTAGATGGAGTGATTTAGATGCAAATAGGCATTTAGCAAATAGCGCATATCAGAATTTTATGAGTCATACCCGAATGGGGTTTTTAATAGAAAATGGTTTTGGACATAGAGAAATGAAAAAATATGAAGTTGGTCCTGTTATTTTTTACGAGCATATATATTATTATAGAGAAGCATTTCAGGGAGAACCAATAACAGTAAGTTCAGAAGTCACGGGAATGAGTAACGACGGATCTTTTTTTGAATTTCGCCATAATTTTTACGACTCGAAAGGAAAAAACTTTGCTCACTGTGAAATGTTAGGGGCGTGGATGGATCTAAAAGAGCGAAAGATTAAGCCACTTACTAGTGCATTAAAAGATTTGGTAGAATCCTTTACAAAAGCCAGTGATTTCAGGATATTAACAAAAGAGGATACACGCAAACACGGGAAAAGACCTGTTGATTTAGAACAAATCTAGAAATTAGGCATTGCTATTTAATGGTTTTTAACTCACTAAGAATTGTTTTAGCAGTTTCTATGGTCTTTTTTGCATTTCCTACAAATATATTATTATCAATTATTAATACAGGTCGTTTTAGAAAAGTATAATGTTCCAGAATTAAACCTTTATAATCCTCCTCTTTTAGGGATTTATTTTTTAAATCTCGTTCTTTGTATAATCGAGCTCTTTTACTAAATAAACTTTCGTAACTGCCAGTTAACTTCTGTATTTCATCTAGCTGAGATAAAGTTATAGGCTCACGTTTTATATCCTGTAAATAATATTCAGAAGAAAGCTTTAATTCTTTCAATATGCGTTGGCATGTATCACAAGTAGATAGATAATATAATTTTTTCAAGTGTATGAATCTATGGTTTTAAAGCAAAGTAAAATATTTAGAAACGAATATCATACATTTTTATGATTTTTAATAAAAACCAAAGATTGAATTTTGATTAAGTTAAGATAAAAGTGATATTTTTGAAAAAAAGTATTAAATGAAAGAGCTACTAAAAATTACTCGTGTTAACAGGAATACGATAGGGGATATTCTAGAAAATCATACGTTGGAGCAATTAAACAAGGTTCCAGAAGGATTTTTAAATAATTTAATTTGGAATATTGCACATATAGTTGTGACGCAACAAATTTTAGTATATAAGTTGAGTGGGTTAACTATGATGATTGATGGAGAAATGGTTAATCAGTACATGAAAGGTAGTAAAGTAGAAAGGCTAGTCACGTTGGAGGAGGTAGAAGAAATTAAAAAATTATTAATTACTACAATAGACCAAACAGAAATGGATATAGATGCTAATACATTTAAAATGTTTAACGAATATGAAACAAGCACAGGATTTGTACTAAGTTCAGTATCTGATGCCATACAGTTTAATAACTATCATGAAGGGATTCATTATGGATACATTCTTGCGCTAAAAAAAGCATTATAAAATATCAATAACAAAGAACTGAGCGACCTCTTTTTTGTCAAGTTTTACTATGATAGGTCCGTCTGCATACGAACTAATCTCATATTGATTATAATAAAGTATGACACTATCAGTAGTAAACCCAATGTTTTCAGGTAATTTAAATTTGTTGTTTTCAAAATAAAATCCAGGATTATTTATAGACTCATTTTCTAGAATAGTGTATTTTGCTCTAAATACTTTCTCAGCAAAATCACGGAATTTGTTAAAATCTTTAAACAGATAATTATTGTTAATTTGCTGTCCATTTTTAGAATAAAAATTAATAAAAGTAGTGTTTTTATTTCCGTGGGCTCCGCCCGTAAAGGCATAAGAATCTATTAAAACCGAAATTATTTTTTTATTTTGAAAACTCAACTCACTTCTTATTTTTATTTCATATGGGATAGTTTCTTCTGGGAATTCTTCTAGAATGTCTTGGTAAACTTTGTTGAATCCATTAATTGCCTCATTAATAGTATTAGACTTTTTGTTTTCCTCCATGTTCAACGTCATGCAAATATGTTTCTCAATAGAAGAATTTACAACAGCTGTAACGTCAGATTTATTTGTAGCTCTCAAAACTTGTACATCTATAATAGCACAATCTATATCATTACACACTAAAAAATCATTTGTTTTTATTACTTGTTTCTCAAAAGTAACAAGCTCACGTTCGTTACAGCTGTAAAGAGTATATAGTACAATTATTACAGTAAAAGGAGTTACGAAAAGGTTAGTTTTTTTGTTAATCATCTACTAAAGATTTTTTATGGGATATGATTAGAACGAATTAAATTATACATTTGTTTGATCTATTTTGGAAAAATATTTTGTACAAATTAAGGTATATTAAATCTTAAAAAAACCAATAAGGCTAATTAATCGATAAAATTTAACTGTTTGTTTTGGTTTGAAGGGGAGATAGTTAACTTTTTGAGAATAGAATAAAAGGAGTATATTAAAAATAATTTACAAGAGTTCTATTTTCTTTTAAAATTAAAAAATATAAATTAAATGAAATTTAACACAAAAACAATTCACGGAGGGCAAGAACATGATCCTGCTTATGGCTCAGTAATGCCTCCAATATACCAAACATCTACCTATGCACAATCTACTCCCGGGGGTCATAAAGGATATGAATACAGTAGAACTCATAACCCTACAAGAAATGCATTAGAGAAAGCTTTTGCTAGTATTGAAAATGGAGATTATGGATTAGCTTTTGGATCAGGTTTAGCGGCCATAGATGCCGTAATCAAATTATTAAAACCAGGGGATGAGGTTATTTCTACGAATGACCTATATGGTGGAACTTATCGTTTGTTTACTAAAATATTCGAAGGTTTTGGGATTAAATTTCATTTTGTGGGAATGGAAAAAACCGACGAGATAGAAGGATACATTAATGAGAATACAAAATTGATATGGGTGGAGACTCCTACAAACCCTATGATGAATATTATAGATATCAAAGCAATCGCTTTGATATCTAAAAAACACAATTTACTTCTTGCTGTAGACAATACATTCGCTACACCGTACTTACAGAGACCATTAGAACTAGGAGCCGATATAGTTATGCATAGTGCTACAAAATATTTAGGAGGTCATAGTGATGTAGTTATGGGGGCACTTATTCTAAAGGATAAAAAAATAGCAGAACGTCTTTATTTTATACAAAACGCAAGTGGCGCAATATGCGGTCCACAAGATAGTTTTTTGGTGTTGCGAGGAATAAAAACATTACATATTCGCATGCAGCGACATTGTGAAAATGGCGAAACTGTAGCTAGGTATCTAAAAAAGCATCCTAAAATCGAAAACGTGTACTGGCCAGGTTTTGAAGATCATCCTAATCATGATATAGCAAAAAAGCAAATGAAAGATTTTGGAGGAATGATTTCATTTACTACTAAAGAAAATACCCTAGAAAGTGCAATTACTATTGTAGAAAAATTAAAAATATTTACGTTAGCCGAATCTCTTGGAGGAGTAGAAAGCTTAGCAGGACATCCCGCAAGTATGACACACGCATCTATCCCTAAAGTAGAAAGAGAAAAAACAGGCGTAAAAGATTCTTTAATTCGATTAAGTGTGGGGATTGAAGATATAGATGATCTTATTGCAGATTTAGAGCAAGCATTAGGATAATACTAAGTTTAGACTTGATTGAGAGAGAATAATTTAATCTAGAACGTTTTCGTATAACGAAATTCTTAAAAATAGAGTCTGTAAATTTTAATATTTATATATTTACCAAAAAATTTGAACAAGTAAGATAATGAACGTTTCTATGTATTTATTCTAAAAAAAAGAGATGTTCTGTTATAATAGAATTTTAAAAGCAATAAGCATATTACCATTAATAAGAAAGATGTAATGAAAGAAAACATAAAAAATTTCATCGACTCTGTGGCACAACGTAATCCAAACGAGCCCGAATATATTCAGGCAGTTACTGAGGTTGCAGAAACTGTTATTCCTTTTATTGAGAATAATAAAAAGTATCAGAACGCAAAGCTTTTGGAGCGAATGGCTGAGCCAGAACGCGTATTTATGTTTAGAGTACCTTGGACTGATGATAATGGTGAAATTCAGATAAATAGAGGATATCGTGTGCAGATGAATTCGGCAATTGGTCCTTATAAAGGAGGGTTGCGTTTTCATCCTTCGGTTAACCTAAGTATCCTTAAGTTCTTGGCCTTTGAACAAACTTTCAAAAATAGTTTGACTACGTTACCAATGGGTGGTGGTAAAGGCGGATCTGATTTCAACCCTAAGGGCAAATCAGATAATGAAGTTATGCGTTTTTGTCAAAGTTTTATGACAGAACTATCAAAGTATATTGGAGCTAATACAGATGTGCCCGCTGGAGATATTGGTGTAGGCGGTCGAGAAATAGGGTATTTATTTGGTCAGTATAAAAGAGTTAGAGATGAATTTACAGGGGTTTTAACCGGCAAGGGATTGTCTTACGGAGGGTCGTTAATAAGACCAGAAGCTACGGGCTATGGTACTGTATATTTTGCAGAAAGTATGCTAAAAACCAGAGGAGAAAGCTTTAAAGGTAAAAATATTGTTATTTCTGGATCTGGAAATGTAGCTCAATATGCTACTGAAAAAGCAATCCAATTAGGTGCAAAAGTGATTACTTTATCTGATTCTTCGGGATATATTCTGGATAAGTCAGGAATTAATACAGAAAAGTTAGCATTCATTATGGAGTTAAAGAATGTGAAGAGAAGCCGATACCCCATTGCCATTAGCAGTTGGAGACGCGAATCTGACAGTGAATTCACCGGAAGTCCAGAACTGGGTCGATCATTCGGGCTATGGGTGGCCGTGGACTAATGGAAGCCTGGACAGCGTTGCTATTGAGATTCTCGCCGGGTCAGGCGCGCCAAATCCGATGAATTATCTAGGACCTGTAAGCTCGGCACCTTTAGACAGCCTGGAGCCGAACCCGCAGGTTGAGATCATCGCCAGCGGCGATTCCGTAACCTTAATTGGCGGTGGCACATTTGTATTTCAATTTCAGAACGCCGACTTTGGTAATATGTCAACCTATCCTCGAGCCGTGGCAACCGTACCGGATCCAAACGTCCAGCTGATGAGCCGGGTTGTAGATCAAGGCGACGGCACTTCTCTGCTGACTGTTGCCATTCTTAATCCACATGGATTCAAGACAGGAAACGACAAAGCTGAATTGGTGACAGGAAAAAGCTTACGCAGAAGCCTGCGCTTTAGCCTGATTTGGTCATCACGAAACGCGGTAGTGACAGAAGCAAACTGGCAAAACGCCTTGCAGCTTGTAAGTAGCGTATATTTTGACCTTGAAGGTAATGATATACTGGAGTTGTCTGCAGCTATGACCAAAACACGCTAGTTGGAATGCAGCCCAAAGCCCCAGGGAAGTCTCCAAAGCCAATTGATGAACAAGCAACAACCTTTCAG
>CAVYIL010000112.1:0-17093 GCA_963768325.1 uncultured Flavobacteriaceae bacterium
ATAAAAGGTAAAATAGGAAATAATTTTTTATATTGTACTTAATTATGAATGATACAAAGCAAATAGAATCTACTCTTAATCGTTTACAAGCAGAGTTAAAACAGGTATCTCACTCCGATCATTTTACTATTGAAGAATCGGAATTATTAGCATCTAAGCTATTAGAACGTATAGATGTGGCCTGAAAAAAGGAATGACTATGAACAGTATATAATTTCAGCGCAATTGGTTCTAAATGCTTAAAAAATCCATTACGAGTACTTATTTATAACGAATGTATACGTGTCGCTGCCGTTAGGCTCATTTTAAAAAGAACACATTATTTTTTAAAGTCTATTATGAAGATATAAAAATAATGTGTTCTTTTTAAAACGTCAAAAAAATTTACAAAACTCAACTCATATTAAAAAATTAAACTTTGATAAGATGAACGAGTTTTATATACTAATATAGTCCTATATTATTAGATATTTTCATAAAGGGGTATTGAGTTCATTAAAACGGTCGTTTTAATGAACTGTTTGTTTGAAAGAAAGGTTTTACTTAGTTGGGTATAGTTTTTTCTTTTCTTTACCATTTAGGCACTACTCTAATTATACCCATGTTTTTTCTGAAATTCAAATATAAAATTTATGGGCTTCAAAAATACGTCACATATTTAGTAGCTGGGGGAGTGGAAGGGTTCGTGCATTAGCGGCAAACATCTCTGTAATTAACTGATATTCAGTGTATATATGTTTAGTTTTTTAGATCGTAATTTCTGAAATATCACACCTGTATATCAGGCAGTTATAGGCTTCATTGTACGTTATGACAGCTACCCTTCCACTACCCCTTTTTTGCGTAAGGTGAGTTATGTAAAATAGAAATCTTTATTTTGTATTTTTGGAAGAAATAAAAAGAGGGATATAGTTCCTTATAATATTTGTCTTATTTTACCTTTTGGTAGCTATTAGCAAAAATGCCCATTACGTCACATTTTGGGGTTTTTAAAGGTGGGAGATCAGCCTCTGGTTTAATAAGTTTTTTTTGGGTTTCACTATAATTGATTACATCTAAAGTTTCTAATGATTCCAGAACCTTTTTATGCAGATGTATCGATTCTCTAAAAGATTTCTCCATAGGAATAAAAAAATCTTGCTCTCTCTTCTCTTCATAAACCCTACCATACGCTTATCTAAATTCTTTATTAAATCTGGAACACTAGGTAAGGTATCTGAGTATACGTCGATTCCTGATTTGTATAAATAAAATATCGCTTTACTAGCATAATCTAATTCTGTTTTTCCATTTCTCTGAGCCAAAATAACCAGTTTTGATTTAGCTTCTGTAGTTATTTTTAAAGAGGATCTTTCTACTGATTTTTTCATATAATATATTATAATTCTTCTTATTTGTCTTCTAAATAAACTATTAATATCTTTATTAACAGTATTTTATATTTTATAGAATACATTTTTTTAAATATAATCTTCTATAAAATATACAATTCTACTCTGTAAAAGTACGTAAAATATATGAATTTATATATTTTAGAAGACAATAGTATCGGGGCTTCCCCGATTCCATCTCGCTTTCCTATTTTGCGAAACACTCTTCACCAAAGATGTGCCGTAAAAACACTTTTTTTATCCTACGGATAATGGATTTTTTAAGCTTTTAGAACCAATTGCGTAAAAGTATTTTTTTGTAACTTAGAATCTAATCTTAAAACCAAAAAAATATGGAAAATGAAAACCACAAAATAATTTTTATTAAAGTTTCCGAAAAAGACTTTAATGAAAATGATCAAAAAAACTATTTTTCAAATATTGAGCTAGATAATCTAACAGAATCAGGGTGGTTGATATCCGAAATTAAAGTTTTACAAGTTTTTAATTTAGAACATACCTTTTTAATCTTTCTTAGAAAAACCAAAACCTAAGAAAAAACCAGAGATGGCGGGCGTTACATATCACCATTAAAAACGTGTAAAATCCTTTATTTTTTTGGCTTTATTCGTGTGAATTTTTGTATCTTTGAAGCAGCAAAGATGTAGGAACCTTTGTCGAACATATGTGCAAGATTTCACACGAATAAAGCCAAAAAAATCATACATTTTGGCGCAATTTTTCTTCTTGAGCTTTTTATTTTTTTCCCTTTTGTTTACTCTACATTTTTAAATTTTCACGCAATTGGTTCTAAAAGCTTAAAAAATCCAACACAAGTAGCTCAAAAAACAGACTCACAAGTAAAAAACGAAATAAGCCGTTTTAAGGACTCTTTTTTACCGCTTCTTATCTAAACCATTATTTACCTATAAAAACCCAAAATAAAAGCTCCCAGTGTATAAATTTCGCGTGCTAGCTTTCTTTTTTCGCTTCAAAATTTCATTTTTTAAAAATCTCTGCAACTTGTTCCCTTGTTCCTGCTTTTTGTTTCTTTTTGCAAAAAGAAAGGGTTAAAAATCCTTTTTATTTTTTTGGTTTTCGGACGGTAATTTTTATCCTGTTTTTAGCTCTCTTTTTACCTTTAAGGTTTTTAGTTCTTTTTAGTACCTTTTTTAAGGCTTCTTAACCCTTGTGTTTATAGGGCTTCCGAAAGGTTAGGGAAAGTTTTTGCATACGAAAAGAAAGTTTTTGCATACGAAAAGAAAGTTTTTGCATACGAAAAGAAAGTATTGTTTGGAAAGTATTGTTTATTTCACTTTCTTTGAAGAATGAGAGAAACAATTTTAGCCCAAGATAATCGAATTACAACAGCTCGTTATGAGCTTAGTCTTTTAGAAAAGCGCATCATGTATTTTTTATTACGTGATGTGCGAAAAAAGTTTGTACTAAAAAAAGAAGGAGACACAACATTATTTGATGATTTAATCATCAAAACAACATCTTCTGCACTGCGTAAGGATTTGTCAGAAACCAATACGAATAAAATAAAAAAGGCTTTAAAAAGTATGCGTTTACGTTCGTTTGAATGGCAAAATGAATATTCCGAAGATCATGAACTACACGAATGGTTTGAAGTTGGATTTATTAATTACGGTAAATGGAAGAGAGGAGGGGATATTGAGTTTCAAGTATCTAAGGAAATACTGCCCTTTTTCATAGAGCTTACCTCTAGGTTTACAGAATATAGCTCGTTAATTGCTATGAGCTTAAAAAGCAAGTGGTCACAGCGTTTCTACGAGTATTGTTGTCAATGGCGTCAAGCAGGTGGGTTTGTTTTGTCAATAAAAAACTTACGAGCCCAACTTCTGCTTGAAACAAAATATGTGAAATATTCAACTCTTAAAAAAAACGTTGTAGATGTAGCTCATAAAGAACTCAAAACTCTTTTTGATAAAGGGCAATGCGATGTTTGTTTTGAATATAGCGAGCTTAAAAATGGGCGTTCTGTGGAACAACTAAAGTTTAAAGTGATTTCAAAAGGAAATGAGGAAAACTTATCTAACGAAGACATTGATTACATCGTTAGAACAGACTTACATAAAATATTTGACACCAAAAATAAACCTAAAAACAAGGCTTTTGTTGGAAAAACTATGACTTGTCTTAGACTAGATTTAGAAAAAATGAATCATTGCTATAAACGGCTAAAAACAAATGTAAAAAAATTGGATAAAGAAGAAAGAGCAAGATATATGAGATTTATTATTAATGAAGATTACTTGAAACCAGAATGATTATTGTTTTTTACTTGTATTATTTTACCAGATTATAATACAATTCTTACTTGAAAACATTATTTTAAAAGGATAAAACGTTGAAATATCAATTATTGCGGTTAAACCGTAAACATGAAAACTTTAAAATAACTATCTTTCCCGCCGTGTTTTTTACTGCATTACCTACTTTTGAACAAAACATAAAAAATGAAAAAATCAATAGTATTATTAGTAATGCTTTTATCCATCTGTTTTGGCGGTTGTGAGAAAGAAGATATAGAAAAAGAGAACATCGAAATTCAACTAATAGATAAAGAAGATTATGAAGTCCCCAATAATGGCTAGAAAAAAGAAATTATCTATTGGAGTTGGTATTATTGTTTTTCTAGTCTTAACTCCTTTCTTTTTTTATTTATACAGAATTGCTCCTTCTGATACTAATGTCATGGAAACTAGATTTTTCACAATGAACTCGTTTAAACTTTTTTGTAATTAACTAATAACTAGTTACTTGCAAATCTCAACTAAAACAGTAACTAATTAATTATCAGGTGTTTATCTTAAAAGTTTAAACAGGTTCAATAAATAGTGGAGGATTTAAAACTGTTCAAGGCTTTACTCATGCATTATTTACAAAATTTACTATTGTTTTTCTAATTACTTTATGGTTTCTAACCTGCCGTCTTTGTTGGAAATGGGGTTTACTAGTGCCTTTAACTTTGTTTTTATTTCAACTAACTGGAGTTATTAATCAAAATTTAGAATATATAGATAATTACGATTTTTGGTATTCTCTCCCTGTTGTAATTCCTATTATTTGCTTTCTTATTTACATTAGAAACAAAATAAAATTTTACACGGAGTCAATTGATTTAAAAGAAGAATTAGATACTGAAATAGAGAAACTTAATAACGAATTTATATAGGGTATGTCAAATTGTAGAAAAATTCAAGAGATACAAATCGAAGCTGATAAAATTATTAATAATAAATCCCTTAGTTCTGAAGAAAAGAAAAGAAAACTAGAACTTTTAAGAAAAGAATTGGTTAAGATTATCTTAGATAAAAACACTCCTAAAGAGTGTGTAAATTCGTCTAATTATATACACCTTGAATTAATGAAAATATCTCTTAATTAGTAAGTTTATAGCAGTTTTAACCTTCTTTATCTTTTAATTCTTCTTCTATTTTTATTAAAGTTTTAAGAGCTTCTATTTCGTGTTTAAGACTATCAATGTCAATTTTGATTTTTAGAATTTTTGTTCTATTATTTTCTTCTTCTGTAAATTCTAAATTATTATCTATAAAAACATAGTTTAAATCAATCCTTTCTTCTTTACACTTTTCTATTAATAGTGCATAATCTAAAGAATTTCTCTTTTTCCAATTTGATATTGTATTTTGTTTTATTTGTAAATATTCTGCAAGCTTTGTATCGCTCTTTATTTTCAGAGAACTCTTAAATCTTTCTAAAATCAAAACAATGTTTTGTGATATATTTACTGTATTATTTCTCATAATGTGATATATTTGTTTTATCAAACATAAACAAATATATAAAAACCATCTTCAAAAACCTTTAATGTTATGGCAAACACGGAAAATCTATTAAACGAAAAAAATGTAAAATCTTCTTTTTTTAATTTAGAAAAAATTAAGGCTAAAGCTAAGAAATTGAAAGACCAGGTGATCAAAATAAATTGTACTACTCAAAACAAAAAAGCTTTAGAAAGAGAAGAGTTTCTAAATGATGCTAAAGAGGTTTTAGAAATATTAAAAACTAAAGTGCTAAAAAACTAAATTCAAATGGGTAAAATAGACAAAGAAATTAAAGCAGAAAAGGAAGCTTTGAAAGAAGAATTAAATAAAAAACTTTTTGAATTGTTTGATGCTGGTTACAACAATGAGCAAATTAATAGGATTGTAATTAATGGGCTTTGCAACCGAATATCTATGGCGGAAGAAATGATGGAAAATTTAAAAGCTAACTGATATGGAAGCAACTAAAATATTGAATAAGCGAGACGAATTTGTAAATCTCTGGTTAGCTAAACAGGAGAAGGAAATTAAAGAACTAGATAAAGAAATCGAAAGATTATTATCCGAAAGAAAGACCCGTATAACTAAAGATATGGCGGAAGAAATGATTGAAAACCTAAAAGCTAACTGATATGGAAGTACAACCTTTAAAGGGATTTAGCACAGACTATATCGAACAACTAATTAGGGAACAGGTGAAGGAAGCTCAAAAAGAAGGAGCAGCCCTTCGCGAAGAAATAAAAAAAATTATTGATGCTGGATATACTTTAAAATTCATTTATCCCATCGATTTGGATAACCCCGTAAAGAGCATAAGATTCATTCCAAAAACTACTTAAACATACTAAAAAACAATAATTGTCCTCGTCCTTCCTCGTCCAATTTAGGTTCGGTCACGCCAAAAGGGAGAATTATGCCACGAGATTTTAACGAAACCTTTTATTAAAAAAGGATAGAGACGTTTTTCATTTCCCAAAATCACTTAATATTGAGGTTATAATTTTGGGAATGAAGTAAATTAAAAGAATCTTCCAATTTTTCATCTGAAAAATCATACGTTCCATTAAAATAAATATGCTTCCATGTATTGACAGTTTTCTACTTTGCAACATTGATTAACTCCTTTGCTTGAATAGGGTCTTTCGTTTGCTGAACCTTTCTAGGGGGTTTGTGGAAGAACCCCTAAAAGAGGCCATAATTCTCTAAAATTATTTTTAGTTATTTTTTAAACGATTCTTAAAAAGATACTCAGCACCTCCTTTTGGGAATTGAAAAACCTTTGTACATCTGTCCAATACACGAGTTTCATTAAATCTCGTGGCATAATTCTCCCTTTTGGCGTGACCGAACCAAAAGACTAAGCTCATAACGAGCTGTTGTAATTCGATTATCTTGGGCTAAAATTGTTTCTCTCATTCTTCAAAGAAAGTGAAATAAACAATACTTTCCAAACAATACTTTCTTTTCGTATGCAAAAACTTTCCCTAACCTTTCGGAAGCCCTATAAACACAAGGGCTAAGAAGCCTTAAAAAAGGTACTAAAAAGAACTAAAAACCTTAAAGGTAAAAAGAGAGCTAAAAACAGGATAAAAATTACCGTCCGAAAACCAAAAAAATAAAAAGGATTTTTAACCCTTTCTTTTTGCAAAAAGAAACAAAAAGCAGGAACAAAGGAACAAGTTGCAGAGATTTTTGAAATGAAATTCTGAAGCGAAAAAAGAAAGCTAGCACGCGAAATTTACACGATGGGGGCTTTTATTTTGGGTTTTTATAGGTAAATGATGGTTTAGTATAAGAAGTAATAAAAAGAGCGCTTAAAACGGCTTATTTTGCTTTTTTACTTGGGAGTCTGTTTTTTGAGTTACTCCTGTTGGATTTTTTAAGCTTTTAGAACCAATTGCGTGAAAATTTGAAAAACTCAAGAAGAAAAATTGCGCCAAAAGGTATGATTTTTTCAGCTTTTTATTGGAGTATAATCTTGCACATATGTTCGACAAAGGTTCCTACATCTTTGATACTTCAAATATACAAAAACAGATTCTAATAAACCCAATAAAAACAAGGGTTTAACACGTTTTTTTAAAGAAAAAGGTAAAAAATGTTTGTGTTTTACCTTTTTCTTTTTCTTTAAATTGGAATTTAAGAATATCCAATTAGTTTGATTCCATTTTTTCTAACTCGATTATTAAAGCATTCGGCGCATTTTCTTTTACTGAATTTATGCCATTATCTCGCGATTCTTTTGTTTTGTACATTTGGCTTTTACCAATAACTTCATGGTTTTTGGCTTTAAGAACAAAAAAGAATTTTTCATTTGTGGATTCTTTACGTTCGTAAAGGTCATCGTTTGGAGCATTTGTTTTTACAGATTCCACTCCATTTCTACAACCTGCTTTTGTTTTATATCCTTCACTTTGTAAGATAATTTCACCATTTTTAGCTTTTAGCCTAAAATAAAATTCTTCGTTTTTTTCTGATTGGAAGATTTCAAATTTTGGATTATTCATAAGTTAATTTTAAAATTGGTTAATAAAATATGAATATTAAAACTACAACTTTTTATTTACAAAAAAAAGGTTATAAAATCTTAAAAATTCACAAAGAACCTGTTTAAACTTTTAAGATAAACACCTGATAATTAATTAGTTACTGTTTTAGTTGAGATTTGCAAGTAACTAGTTATTGGGGTAGTGGAAGGGTAGCTGTCATAACGTACAATGAAGCCTATAACTGCCTGATATACAGGTGTGATATTTCAGAAATTACGATCTAAAAAACTAAACATATATACACTGAATATCAGTTAATTACAGAGATGTTTGCCGCTAATGCACGAACCCTTCCACTCCCCCAATATATAAAGTTATTAACTTTTAATGTGTTAAAACTACGAAAGATTATAAAGTTTTTGCGTAAGGTGAGTTACATAATACAAGTTATAAAACAAATTACTTATTTGATAATCTGATCATTGTGCTTTTACAGTTTTTTAAAAGTCCAAAATCTAACACCTAATAGGTTTAATCTAAAGAATTCTCCGAGGTAGATCCTCGGGGTTTAGAGGAAAGTTTGAAAACGGATGGTTTTCATTAAGCTCAAAATTAACTTTTTCCGCTTGGATATCTCGATGGCTCTGCCTCGAGGTAGTTCATTAATAAAATATTAGCTTTATAAGTTAAGTTTAATTAACTTATATCAACAATCTAGTAAATTTTAATAAACCAATAAAAATCATAAATATTACTGACCCAAAGTGTTTTAATTTAATTCATATAATCATGAAAAAAAAATTATTTTTTAAAGTGTTAATTGTTGTTTTTATTATGACGAGAACAATATCATTTTCTCAAAGCAGTATTGAAGGGGAAATTGTAGATTCTGACTCCAAAAAACCTTTATTTGGAGTTAATGTTTTTGTGAAAGGTACAGAAAAAAGTACTACTACTGATTTTGATGGTTTTTTTTCACTCTCTAATGATGTTGATTTTCCTTGTACTTTAGAAATTAGTAGCCTTGGTTTTGAAACTAAGGAAGTCATAGTAAAAAACAAAGAAACGGATTTAAAGATCTCTTTAAGAATTGATGATTCATTATTAAAGGACTTGCTTATCACGGCCAATAAACGAATTGAATCTGCCCAGAAAGTTCCGATGTCCGTTTCAGTACTACCCCAAATAAAACTCCGTAGGTTAGGGGCAAAAAGGTTTAAAGACTATGCCAATGGTATTCCTAACTTGGCTTTTTCTCCATCAGGTAATGAAGGCTATGGTAGGCAAAGCAACAATGTGGCTATTAGAGGAATTTCAGGAAAAAACACAACAGCCATGTATCTTGATGAAACTCCTTTACCTGAGAATATTGGAATAAGACTTCTTGACGTTAACCAAATTGAAATATTGAAAGGTCCTCAGGGGACGCTTTATGGTTCACGAAACATGGGTGGTGCTATTAAAACCATAACCAATCAACCAAACACAAATGGTATTGAAGGTTCGATTAAGATCGAAAATTCTAGTGTTAAAGAAGGAGATCAAAATTATAATATAGAAGGTATTCTAAATATTCCATTGGGTAATAAGTTAGCATTAAGATTTGGAGGTTTTTATGATTTTGAATCAGGAATTTTTGACACTAGAATTAATAATCAAGCAAATGTTTTAAACAAACAGCCTGTAGTTACTGTTACTAATGGAATAGAGTCAATTGACATTAAAACCGATGGATGTGATATTTGTTTAAAAACTGATAAAGAAAATATAGATGATAAAGAAGAATACGGCATAAATTTTAGTCTTGGTTATTTTCCAAATCAAAATATAAGTATTGTTCCAAAAGTGATTATTCAAGATCTTAAAGGAAGTGGATACGATTTTGCAGAAAGTGAGACAGGGCAATTTATAAAAGATGGTAATTTTGACCAAATAAGAGCTTCAGGAATTCCTGAGTCTTTTAATGATAAATGGGAGTTTTATAGTTTGACAGGAAAAATAGATGTTGGAAAAGGAAGCTTTATTTCCAGTACGTCTTTTTTAAATCGAAACATATTAGAAAAAGAAGATAGCGGAGAGATTGTATTACGCCTTTATGACTTCTGGGATAAAATTTGGAACCCGTCTGATGGACTTTACAACACTTGGGCCTTTTACATGTCTAAAGAAGTTTTTGAAAAACAATTAAATCAAGAGCTAAGATTTCAATCAAATTTTGGAAATAAATTTGAGTTTACAGCAGGTGTTTTTTACACAGATAATAATCTTAAATCATATTGGAATTCTGAAGAAAATGCAAAAGGATTTATTAGTTATGTTGACGCTATACAATATGATGATTATATTGACGCGGAAATACAAAACACAAATCCAAATGTTCCTTTATATGAATATTTTGGTCATGCTAAAAACACAGAGTTTGCTGCTTTTGGTGAGTTTTACTATAAGTTAACTCCTAAATTAAAAGCAACATTAGGATTCCGTTATTTTAATGCAGAAATTATTTTAGATACTTTTGATTGGGGATTTTCCTTATATGACGGTATAACATACAATGATGATGGCACACCGGATTATGAATCAAGTAGGTCTGTTGTAGATAAAGAATCTAAAAAAGAAGATGGAATTATCCCTAAGTTTAATCTAACCTATGATATTACAGATAATCAATTAATATACATAAACGCAGCTAAAGGGTTTAGACTTGGTAGTGTAAATGATATTGTTAATTTGTTTTTAAGTAGTGAAGAATTGATAGAATTAGGATATCAAGACGGAAAACCGCCTAAAATCTACAATTCTGACTATTTATGGAACTACGAATTGGGTTATAAAGGTAAATCTCCAAATGGTAAATGGGTTGCCAATTTGTCTATTTTTTATAATACTTGGGAAAATCTTCAACAAATAAAATCACTACTTTCCGGATATGCATTTACCACTAATGTTGGTGGAGCACGATCTTATGGGTTAGAATTTGAAGTTAAAGGAAAATTAACTAATAATTTTACAATTGAAGGAGGATATGGTTATTTAATTGCAGAAATGAGTGAAGACGTGTCTTTTTTAGGTGTTAATAAAGGAGATAAAATTTTTGGAAGCTCTCCACATACTGCAAACTTTTCTATAGAATATAATAAAAAGCTTTCTGGTACCAAAACTTTATACGGAAATATTATGTATCAATTTGTGGGTGAAAGAGTTGGTTCTTATAAACCAGAAGTAGACACTCATTTAGTTTTTGCCCCATATAGTATTCTAAATACTAGAATTGGTCTGCAAATAGGCAAATATGATATAGCTGTTTTCGCAAACAACTTAACTAACACTTTTGCAAACTATGGATCGCCGAACGCCCATAGTGGTGATCTTATAGAAAGACCAAGATATGTTACTAACAGACCTATAACAATAGGAGCTTCTGTTCGTTATAAATTTAATTGAGAGCATAAAAGAAGTCATGTCTCGACAAAATAAGGAATTATTTAGAGTGAAAATCAATATATAGTACTAGATTATCTTACAAAAATATTTTACCTTTATTTATACCGTGTATACGGTAGAATTAGACAACTATTAAAAAGGGGGTGATGTATGCATAAAAATCCCCCTTTTTATTTCCGCAAAAAACACATAACACAGTAATCCTGTTTGACATAATGTATATTATCAAACAAATTAGTTTCCTAGTAACCAGAACTTTACCTTTTTTCGTTTTCTAAAAATCCAAAAAACAAGCCGAAATCTTACAGTTTTTTAGCTTTTATACCATTTTAGCTTACAGATTAAAACCGCCTTTTTTACACTTCTCTATTGCTCTTTTTTCTAATTTAATATCGCGTTAAAGTAGAAGATATCCTATCTGTACACTATAAATGTAATAACGCAAAAAAGAGGTCACTACATCTGCGTTATTTTACATATTGATAACTATTAGAATAAATACCCATGACTCAAATAATCTTAATTATTTGTTAATTATTAATAATTATTTGTTAAATTAGTATCTTTATGGGAAAACCACATTAAAGATAGGTGATTTTATCTCTTTTGATTATAAACTACCTCGCTGATTTACAGATGTTATTTTGAAATCTAAAAAAACCCGATGAGTTATGATTAGACTTGCATTGTTTCCTTTTAAAGTCTTTAGTTGTTTTGTTCCGAGACTCAAAATGGGTAACCCTATAATATTAATTTAATAAAATACAATAGCTATGAGAAATTTTTTAATATCAATACTTAAAAAATGTTTTATTCTAAATTTAGAAAAAATAACTCATAATAATAGAGATGAATCAAATATCATTCTGAGTTCATCATTAAAAGCAATTCTAATATTATTTCTTATAGGTACTGTAAATAATGTTATTTCTCAATCTCCAGGAGGAGTGAGTACAAGTCTTGAGTTTTGGCTCAAATCTAATGCTGGAATTACAGAAAGTGCTGGAGCTATTAGTGCATGGGCAGATAGCAGTACTAATGGTAATAATTCAACTGGAGCTCCAAATTCTCCAAGTTTTATAACTAATGGTATAAATTTTAATCCATCAGTTGCTTTTGATGGTGTCAGTGAAAGATTCGATTTTGCTAATTTTACAAGTGGTATGACAGTTGGAGAGATATACTATCTTATAAGAAGTGATAGACCAAAAACAACGAGTAATGGATTAGCTACTTGGGGTAATAATCATTGGCATCATTATACTTGGGGTAATCAAAACATTTATGATGCCTTTGGCTCTACAACTAGACAGAATTGGAATCCATCTATAGATATAACTCAAGCTAATATCTATAATATACGGGCAAAAACAGGAAATTGGACCGCTTGGTTTAATTCTAAACAAGATTATAACAAAGCTTCTAATGTTATGCAGTTTGGACAAGCTCCACATAATTTAGGATTTGGAAATCTTACTTATTACGATGGAGATATTCCTGAGGTTATAATGTATTCTCAAGAACTTTTACCTCTTGAAAAACTAAGAGTAAATTCTTATTTAGCTTTAAAATATGGTATAACTCTAGACCAAACAACTCCTCAAAACTATATTGCATCAGATGGAACAACTACAATGTGGATCAATGATTCTGATGGATACAATTCAGATATATTTGGAATTGGTAGAGATGATAATTCTGGATTGGATCAGCGAGTATCGAAATCTATAAATACAGGCTCTATTATTACTGCATCTCTTGATGCTGATTTTACATCAGCTAATAATGCTATTGGAAGAACAACTGTACATACTAATGATTTACAGTTTTTATCGATTGCCAATAATGGAGGAGGAACAGGAACACAAACAACAGAAATAGATCCTATATTTTATGTTGATCGAGTAATTCGTGAATGGAAAGTAGATGCTACAAATTTCACACAACCAGTAAATTTAAAATTTGCTGGATATAATCAAAATTATTATTTAATTACTTCATTAGATGGAGATTTTTCTACTGATATAACCAGAGTTGGGGCGTTATCAGCTTCTGGAGAGATAACAGGAGTAACTCTTGCCGATGGTATGTATTTTACAATTGCAAAACTTGCAACAACTGTTGAATTTAATACAGCAACTGCTACAGATATTGAAAATATTGGCGGAAACATACCTGTTTTGATGGTCACAGGAACAGTTACTAATCCTACTACAGTTACCGTTACAGATGCTTTAACAGGGACTGCAACAGCAGCAGACCATACCTTTATAAGCCCGCAGGTAATTACCATACCAGTAGGTGTATATGATGGTACACTAGCTACTGCAATTTCTATCCCTACACTTAGTATAATGGATGAAGCAATAGTAGAGGGAGATGAGACAATAGATTTCACTTTAGACACCCCTACAGGAGATGCTACCATAGGAACAGTAGTAACCCATACTTATACCATAACCAATGATGATTCCGTATTAGTTGAGCTAAGCGCATCCTCTTCGGATCTAGAGGCAACAGGAGGCAACTTGCCAGTATTACTAGTAACAGGAACAGTAGAGGCAACAGCAACTACTCCTATTACCGTAAATGTAAATGATGCAGGAACCGGAACCGCTACGACTGTTACCGATTATGCTTTTACAAGCCCTGAAACAGTTACCATACCAGTAGGGGTTTATGATGGGACTCCTTTAACAGCGATACCTTTAGCAAGCTTGAGTATTGTTGAAGAGGCAATAATAGAGGGTGATGAAACCATAGACTTTACTTTAGACACCCCTACAGGAGATGCTACCATAGGAACAGTAGTAACCCATACCTATACCATAACCAATGATGATACCGTAACAGTAAACCTAAGCGCATCCTCTTCGGATCTAGAGGCAACAGGAGGCAACTTGCCAGTATTACTAGTAACAGGAACAGTGGAAGCAACAGTAACTACTCCTATTACCGTGAATGTAAATGATCCAGCAACAGGAACAGCCACCGCTATTACTGATTATGCCTTTACGAGCCCTGAAACAGTTACCATACCTGTAGGTGTTTATGATGGGACTCCTTTAACAGCGATACCTTTAACAACACTGAGTATTGTTGAAGAGGCAATAATAGAGGGTGATGAAACCATAGACTTTACTTTAGACACCCCTACAGGCGCTGCTACGATAGGAACAGTAGTAACCCATACCTATACCATAACCAATGATGATACCGTAACAGTAAACCTAAGCGCATCATCTTCGGATCTAGAGGCAGTAGGAGGTAATTTACCTATGTTATTAGTAACAGGAACAGTGGAAGCAACAGTAACTACTCCTATTACCGTAAATGTAAATGATGCAGGAACCGGAACCGCTACGACTGTTACCGATTATGCTTTTACTAGCCCTGAAACAGTTACCATACCTGTAGGGGTTTATGATGGGACTCCTTTAACAGCGATACCTTTAGCAAGCTTGAGTATTGTTGAAGAGGGAATCATAGAGGGAGATGAGACTATAGATTTCACATTAGACACCCCTACAGGCGCTGCTACGATAGGAACAGTAGTAACCCATACCTATACCATAACCAATGATGATTCCGTATTAGTTGAGCTAAGCGCATCCTCTTCGGATCTAGAGGCAACAGGAGGCAACTTGCCAGTATTACTAGTAACAGGAACAGTGGAAGCAACAGTAACTACTCCTATTACCGTGAATGTAAATGATCCAGCAACAGGAACAGCCACCGCTATTACTGATTATGCCTTTACGAGCCCTGAAACAGTTACCATACCTGTAGGTGTTTATGATGGGACTCCTTTAACAGCGATACCTTTAACAACACTGAGTATTGTTGAAGAGGCAATAATAGAGGGTGATGAAACCATAGACTTTACTTTAGACACCCCTACAGGAGATGCTACGATAGGAACAGTAGTAACCCATACCTATACCATAACCAATGATGATACCGTAACAGTAAACCTAAGCGCATCATCTTCGGATCTAGAGGCAGTAGGAGGTAATTTACCTATGTTATTAGTAACAGGAACAGTGGAAGCAACAGTAACTACTCCTATTACCGTGAATGTAAATGATCCAGCAACAGGAACAGCCACCGCTGTTACTGATTATGCCTTTACTAGCCCTGAAACAGTTACCATACCTGTAGGTGTTTATGATGGAACTCCTTTAACAGCGATACCTTTAACAACACTGAGTATTGTTGAAGAAGCAATAATAGAGGGTGATGAGACTATAGATTTCACATTAGACACCCCTACAGGCGCTGCTACGATAGGAACAGTAGTAACCCATACCTATACCATAACCAATGATGATACCGTAACAGTAAACCTAAGCGCATCCTCTTCGGATCTAGAGGCAACAGGAGGCAACTTGCCAGTATTACTAGTAACAGGAACAGTAGAGGCAACAGTAACTACCCCTATTACCGTAAATGTAAATGATGCAGGAACAGGAACAGCTACCACTGTTACGGATTATGCTTTTACAAGCCCTGAAACCGTTACTATACCAGTAGGGGTTTATGATGGTACTCCTTTAACAGCTATATCTTTAGCAACCCTTAGTATTGTTGAAGAAGCAATAGTAGAGGGAGATGAGACAATAGATTTCACTTTAGACACCCCTACAGGAGATGCTACCATAGGAACAGTAGTAACCCATACTTATACCATAACCAATGATGATTCCGTATTAGTTGACCTAAGCGCATCCTCTTCAGATATAGAGGCAACAGGAGGCAATCTGCCTGTACTACTTGTAACAGGAACAGTAACCAATCCTACCACCGTAAATGTAAATGATGCAGGAACAGGAACAGCTACCACTGTTACGGATTATGCTTTTACAAGCCCTGAAACCGTTACTATACCAGTAGGGGTTTATGATGGTACTCCTTTAACAGCTATATCTTTAGCAACCCTTAGTATTGTTGAAGAAGCAATAGTAGAGGGAGATGAGACAATAGATTTCACTTTAGACACCCCTACAGGAGATGCTACCATAGGAACAGTAGTAACCCATACTTATACCATAACCAATGATGATTCCGTATTAGTTGACCTAAGCGCATCCTCTTCAGATATAGAGGCAACAGGAGGCAATCTGCCTGTACTACTTGTAACAGGAACAGTAACCAATCCTACCACCGTAAATGTAAATGATGCAGGAACAGGAACAGCTACCACTGTTACGGATTATGCTTTTACAAGCCCTGAAACCGTTACTATACCAGTAGGGGTTTATGATGGTACTCCTTTAACAGCTATATCTTTAGCAAGCTTGAGTATTGTTGAAGAAGCAATCAGTAGAGGGAGATGAGACAATAGATTTCACTTTAGACACCCCTACAGGCGCTGCTACGATAGGAACAGTAGTAACCCATACCTATACCATAACCAATGATGATTCCGTATTAGTTGAGCTAAGCGCATCCTCTTCGGATCTAGAGGCAACAGGAGGCAACTTGCCAGTATTACTTGTAACAGGAACAGTGGAAGCAACAGTAACTACTCCTATTACCGTGAATGTAAATGATGCAGGAACAGGAACAGCTACCACTGTTACGGATTATGCTTTTACTAGCCCTGAAACCGTTACTATACCAGTAGGTGTTTATGATGGTACTCCTTTAACAGCTATATCTTTAGCAAGCCTGAGTATTGTTGAAGAAGCAATAGTAGAGGGTGATGAGACAATAGACTTTACTTTAGACACCCCTACAGGAGATGCTACCATAGGAACAGTAGTAACCCATACCTATACCATAACCAATGATGATACCGTAACAGTAAACCTAAGCGCATCCTCTTCGGATCTAGAGGCAACAGGAGGCAACTTGCCAGTATTACTAGTAACAGGAACAGTAGAGGCAACAGTAACTACTCCTATTACCGTAAATGTAAATGATGTAGGAACCGGAACCGCTACGACTGTTACGGATTATGCTTTTACAAGCCC
>CAVYIL010000113.1:0-16300 GCA_963768325.1 uncultured Flavobacteriaceae bacterium
GTTATATATAAAAAAAAGCTCTAACATAATTAAAATTATGTTAGAGCTTTTTATATAACCGCTATAATAGAAACAATGCTTTCATTAATAATGATAAGCAACTAGCCAAAATTATGACTAGCTGCTTATTTCTTATCAATATTTAACCATTCAATAGGTTCTTAATTTACTGCTTTACTATTGTATGCACCTTGTTATAGGTATCTGAAACTATTTTTACAAAATAAATTCCGTTTTCGGTTATTGAATCTCCAATTGATAACAATTTTGGGTTATTTATGAATTCCTTTTCATAAATACGTTTTTCAAGAATATCATATATACTTACAGAAAACTCTTTATCTTTTAGGTTTATTAAATTTATAGTTATATTATTTCTGAAAGGGTTAGGATATACCTTTACAATATTCCCTAAATTTAAAGGATTGTTATCCTTATTTAAGGTTTTTAAACCCTCATTAGGATTAGTATTATACGCATAATTTAATATAGTATATGAATATCCATCACTATTAACAATTACATAAAACCACCCATAATGTGTATTTCCATTAATCTTAAATGAAAATCCAATATATCCAGATTTACCTTCCCAATCTCTATAAGAAGATGATCTTAAATTATAAGCATAGGCTTCTTGAACAAAATTACTAGAAGGTCCTACTTCTACTCCTTCTTCTATTAATGATATATTATTAGTTTTCCCTTCACATACAACATCTTTATTATAGGTTTCTAAACGTAAAATGTTATTTGAATAAACAGCTTTAAAATCCTTATTATCCCCTTTTTCAATTGTAAAAAACTTCCACGTATCATAATACGTTGCAGATACATCTTCCATATCAACATATACTACTCCATTATCATCATTTGACAATATATTAACGGTATAATCCTCTACCTCTCCAAATTTATGCGCTCCACATGGAGAAGGGTTATATTTAAAATTCATGATAACACGCATTCTAGTAGCTCCTTCTTTTGCACTCTCAGGAATTGTAAAAACATTCTTAATAAGTGTTGATTCTGTAGTATCTTGATTCAACACTTTCTCCGCTTCTGAAAACACTCCGTCTTGATCATAATCAATCCATACTGCATAAGCTTCTTTATTTACATTACTAATCCATTTTGGAGTAATTGTTATGGTATTAGAAATGTTTTTATAAATATCAGTAGATATAGAAGTAAAATCACTATACCCATTTATAGACCCTTCAGAACTATTATTAATCGTTCCTAATTCCACTTTACTAATATACTCAGAAGCAGTATTAGAAGTAGCCTCACAATAAGTATCAACAGTTTTACAAGGTTTGCAAGAACCACCACAATCAACTCCTGTTTCATCTCCATTTTGGATTCCATCATCACAGGTAGTAACTACTTTATTACCCACATAAATGATATAATCTTCTACTTCTCCTATACTTGTATCAACTCCACATGGATCTAAAGAACCCCTTCTCCCACCATATCCTAAACGTATTCTCATACGTAATGGTACTCCCGTAGATGCTGATGCAGGAACTGTAATTGTATTGGTATAAGGTTGTATCCCCTTTTGATAAAACACTTCATCATCGTTTTCAATAAAATACCCGTCCTCATTCCAGTCAATCCATATACTAATTTCACTTAAATCCCAATTATCTTTTGATGTGTTAATTGTAAAAGGAACTTTTTCACCAATTTGAACAATAGTAGATAAATTAGTATGATCAGAATATGGTTTGTGAGTAGAAGAATTGTCTATCTTATTAGTAGTACCAAAAACAACACGATTAATATATATGTCTGATTTAGTTGTAGAAGCATCACAGTAAATTATTGGAGCCTTAGCAATGTTTACCATTACAGATTCTGAACTACTCAAACCTTTATTATCATAAGCAGTTACTTTAAACTCTCTTTGACCTGGTTTTAGGAAATTAAGTTTACTAATACCACTCCATTGATATGGAGCCACATTATCTACAGAAATTAATTCTCCATCTACTCTTAATTCTACTCTATCAACCATTTCATCATCTATTACAGAGGTCTCTACAGCAATATTTTCTTTTTGCATAAAAGTCTGTCCATTAGATGGTTTTAACAAAGTAATAACAGGTGGTTTGTTAATTGGATCTGAATCATTAGTAATAACTAAAGAATAATCCTCTACTTCTCCAGATTTTTTTAACACTCCACATGGCACAATTACGTCATCAGAACCATAACCTAAACGCACTCTCATACGAGTAGTTCCTAATACACCCGATGGGGGAATTATATTTTGGATATAAGGTCCTGTTTTATTAAAACTATGCATTACTTCTTCTCCTGCATCCTCAAAATCTCCATCTTGATTCCAATCAATCCAAACTCCAAGAGCATTTAACTTCCAATTATCATGTAATGTCTTAATCAATAGTTCATTAGTTTGACCTGGTTTAACCACTATTACCTTAGAGGTAAAATCACTGTAGTCAGAATTATCAGACGTATAAGCAATATCTTTCAGCGCTACTTTAGTTATATATATACTAGAATCTATATGGGTATTTGATGCATCACAATATGTGGTGTTAGGATTATCTTGATAAACTGTTATGTACTTATCTTTAGTCAATTTATTACTACTAGCATTTGTACCTTTTACTGTCAATGAAACATCATGTTTTCCTACTGTATTATAGATAATCTCAGGAGATTGTTTATTACTATAACTAGGAGAACCTGATGGAAAAGACCAATTAAGTTCTGTAGCATAACCAGTTGATTCATTATTAAACATAACACTTTTACCTACAATCACATTCGTTTGATTCACCGAAAAATTAGCAATAGGATCATCACTAATTTCACTATCTTTTAATGGTCCTGTTATTATAAAATTGGCAGTTGGAACACTACCAGAGAAATTAAGATTTTTAAAGTACCCTACTGTGTATTTAAAATTATTAACTTTTTCATTTTTTCGTAATTCTAAAAGTACGTTATTAAGTGTTTTACTAAGTTCTTTTACTGCATCTGGATTATTATTAGTATACTTTGTACCATTAATTTTTCCTTCAATTCTAAATCTACGATAAGAACCCTCTGCATCAATTTTCACAGAAACATTACTAGTATTAGGTAGTGTACCCATTTCATTTTTTATATCATTAACCTTACTTATACTGATAGAATTATCATCCGCCCAATCTGTAGAAGGTTGCCATCCCACAACTTTCTTGTTTTTTACTTGATTTAAGAAATTAGTATAAGAAGTTTCCCCTGTGGATCTAAGCTGCTGAACCAAATTATCAAAACCTGCTACATCATCATTACGGGTGTAATCAAAAAATCGTTTTAATAATTCAAAATGATTTAAATAAAAATTATACCATGCTGCATTTCCATACGTATAATGATGGTATTCTGGATCTGAATATGTAGAATTAAACACTCTATTTAATGTTGGCCAATCACTTCCTTTTTTTATAATTGAAGAAGCACTTTGACCTAGCATTTTTATATCATCTGTATCAGTAGAAGCTGCAAAAAGCTCTGCCATACCTTCTACATACCACACTAATCTACTGTTATCATATAATTTAGAGACTCCCCACAAACCAGGAATTAAATATCTTCCTTGTAAGTAGTGACAATATTCATGTCTAAACAATGCTTCTAATGATAAGCTACTATCTTCAGGCACTCTACGATCCCAAGTATAAAAAGTAGATTTAGACTCTATATACATTCCACCATTATCAGTCTTTATATTAAAAAGAATAGGTGCATAATCTTTATACTGTTGTTTTGATCCAAAAACAATCATGTTTATGGTCTCATTGGTGTCGCCAGCAACAGGTTCATCTGTTTGTATCATTCTAAAAAACTGATTTTGAACTTGTTTTGCTGCATGATATAAATTCTGAATTCTCTCATCACTTAGTGGTGTTCTGATTTTCATTTTCCCATCATCGTAAGTAACTGTTTTAGGAAATAAATACTCTTCAACTTCTCGTTTAATAGATTTAGGATTCTGACATAAATTATAAGCAGCACAGTCTCCGTATTCATTTAATGCATTCATTGCCAAAAACCATTGTGGACTCAATCTATCAAAACGTTTAATTATAGTTACAAGATGAGGTTCTACTTTTCCTATAAGTTTTTTAGACTCTGCTAATCGAGACAAAGCTCCTGTAGCATTTTGCCAAAGATACTTATAAAGCTCTCCTCCATTAATCAACTCTGTATCTACAGCAGCTTGCCCCAATAAGTTTATTATATCATCATCATTAACTAAAGCTGTTTCTAATAAATCATCATACTTACGATATAAACAATTATATAAATTATTGATTTGACGAGTATACTCTTTTCTTATGAAATCATCTGTAATTGTTTTCCAACTTCTTGTTACAAGTATATCTTTCAAAGCCAACTCTATAGAGTTAATCATATTTGGCTCATGTCTATACTTTTCATCATCTATTAATTTAAAATATTCTGACATTATAAATAATGCGTATTTATTAATTTTGAAAAGACTAGAACTGGTTGCTAGATTATTCAAAGCTCTTTTGTAAGCATCAAAAACATCCTCAGTAAAGGTTACACTATCTTCATTAAAGTCAGTATATTTAGCAGCTCTAAGATAATAAATCAATCCATATAGACCTACATTAGTATCGTTAGTACCATTATACAAGTATGCTACTTGTTCTACCTTATTAGCAACTGCTTTTACTTTTTCATTCGTAAATAAAATAGGTGAAGAATAAGCATCAAACTTAAACATTGCTTTGAAACAATCAGCATCCTCACTTTGTTGTAATGCTTTTACTAATTCATAACTAGATAAAGCAGACCATTCTGCTGTTGTACTATAGGTACAAGATGCAGCTGTTCGCTGTACCAGCGGGCTATCATTAAAAACTTCTGAAGAAAGGATTTCGTCTAAGTGTTTAATTTTAGCTCTTGAGCAATATTCTGATGCATGATCAGAATGTGGTTTTAATGGTTTATCTTGACTAAATATGTCTTGACTAACAAAAAAGCATAATAATAATGTCAGAAAAAAACACATCGTTTTATTCTCATATAGAGATATTTGTTTTAGTTTCATAATTTGAGATACCGCAACAACTACATCATATAAGGTTGATTTAAAGTAATTTAGATACATAATATTGTTTAATTAAATAAAATAAGAAGTATATATCGGAATAAAGGAATCATAAAAATTTTATATCCGAAAGATGTAAAACATTACTCTTAAAAAATATAAGGGTTAATATAGGGCTATCCGTTTTTTCTTTATCTATAAATTCATAAAGAAATGAAGACTTGTATTTTACTGCTATAAGTATTATATTGTAGTGATAATATTGCAGCTTTTCCGTAGTATTTTTATCTTTTAATAAAAAATAAAAATAAGCTAAATTATTTGTATTTCATTGCATATTGAGTTTATGTGTTTTTAGTTGTGGTAAAAATATACAATTAAATTCACTCAAACTTATACTATATTAACAATATACTGTATTATTTTATCGAAAATAAGCTAAAACCATAAAAATATTACCTAATATCATTTTTATAAACCTTAAACTACTTAAAAAAACACCCTTACAACTCTAATATTTCTTTTCAAAACCATTAAAATAATATTAAACACACTAAACAGTATCTAGTAAAACTACAAATCCATATATATTCAAAATTGTTAATGTCCCTACAACTAAATAATAAGTTTTACACACCAATAACAAATATAATATTTTAAAAAACCAACACTTTATAATACACATGACATTAATTTCATCCACTAAATCACCTTGTAAAAAGATAATATTTTGAAATAAACAAAAAATGATGTTACATTTGTTTATTTTATAACTTATTATTAATGAACAGAATAACATTATTACTTCTATTATTGGTTCCTCTATACTCTTATAAAGGAGACCATAAATTCTATGTAAGCGTTACTCAGGTTGACTATAGTAGCGAAAAACAAACTCTACAGATTATTTCAAGAATTTTTATTGATGATATCGAAGAAGCACTAAGAGAAAGATATGACAAATCTATTGAGCTATCCGCTTATCCAGAAAACAACCAAATAGACATCTACTTAAATAAATATATTACCCAAAAACTAAACATAAGCGTAAATAGTAAAAAAGTTTCCTTTACCTTTATTGGTAAAGAATACCTAAATGACCTTATGCTATGTTATTTAGAAATTAAAAATATTGCCTCTTTAAATTCTATAGAGGTTTCTAATAAAATACTTATGGATCTTTTCGAGGAACAACAAAATATAATTCACGTTAAAAAAAGCAAACAACGAAAAAGTCTATTACTAAGAAATGGAAAAGATAAAGATGTGTTAAATTTTTAAAAAACAAACTCTTAGACCTCTATAAAATAGGAATAGGGCTCTATGTTGATTTGAGTGGGTAAGATAAAAAAAGTAAAATTGAAGACGACAAATTCTCGAGAAATATTTTCAATAGCTTTAGAATTACAAAAACCTTGGCATATAAGCTCTCTCTCATTTAACAAAGAGACCTCCCTATTAGACATTCATTTAGCCTTTACTAAAATTTGTTCGGTTTACTCCAACTTAACTCATCTTCAAAATAAAGATAAATGGGTGGGATTAAAAACAAGCGTAAGAATTCAAACACAAGTAATTAACAAATCTACAGATAAAATCAGCAACGAATAGCGGATTTATATATCAAGCTTAACTACTGATGCAAAAACAATAAATAACTCTATAAGAAAACATTGGAGCATAGAAAATAATCTTCACTGGACACTTGATGTATTGTTTAGGGAAGATCAATCAAGAAAAAGAATAAGGAAATGTAGATCAAAATTTTAACATCATACTAAAGGTAGTGTTGGGACTTATTATCAAAGAAACAACAGTAAAGAAAAACAAAAGAATGCTAGCTGTTTTGGATACTAAATATAGAGAGAAAATACTTAATTTATTTTAAATGCTTTTGCCCTGCATTTATACCCTGTTAAATTGGATATTTAGCAGGGCACGAACTATTTTACAACTTAAAGATCAAACAAACCTTTATCACTGAAGTCGTTTAAACTTTTTCTAATTTTTTATTTTTAAATTTTTTAACGGCAATTACTATGAAAGCCAGTAGATTAAATCCTTTCCAGCTTGTAATAGTGGTGTCAAATCTGTTTAGCAAAGATCTATAACTGTCCATCCAAGCATTGGTTCGCTCAATGATATATCTCAAGTTATAGAGTTCTTGGTCGAAATACTCATCTCTATCAGCATTTCCATTACGTTTATTAAAGCATACATTGGCATTTATTTCTTTGCTATCACAGCATTTCCTAAAATCTTTGGAATCAAATCCTGCATCTGCATTTAGGAATAATCCTTTTGTCTCTATATCTGCCTGTTCCAATGTAGCAGTTACAACTTCAAATTGAATTTCAATATCGTACAGGTCATTATGATTTCCAGACACAGGTTCAGACATAGCAAGTGGCAATCCTTGCCTATCAGTAAGATATAGAGCATTCGTGGTTTTACGTTTCTTTCTACCTTGATATCCCACACTAGTTCCTCCTCGAATGGCAGGTGTATGACTTCCGTCAAGGTCTACACTAGAAAGATCAAAACTAGATTTATGTCTTTTAAGAAACTCAATCCAACAGTTCTCTAAAGCTTCGCTAACACACCATTTCCTATAATGATAATATACGGATTGCCAGCTTAAAACTTGAGTTTCAAACAAAGCTTTTACTGGTAATAACCTCCATTGAACACCTGTTTTTAGATTGTAAAGAATAGCATTGATAATCTCTGCTAAAGGAACGGTTGGTGAAAATCCTCTTTTTCTTGTTGATAAATAGGGTACAATCTCTAATTCTATCATATCTTTGTCTAGTACACTCTACATAAAGGGTTGTTTTATATTGATTTACGTATGAAACGCAAATATCAGAAACCCTTTTATTTTATCTCTATAAAAGTTTAAACGACTTCACTTTTAAACACCTCTAAAAACTTCTGTACAGTCTTTAAATTTGGGCTATTTTTCAGTTGAAATAAACACTACTATATCTATTGTGGCTCCAATAACTCGTATAAAAAAAACACAATCCTACCAAGAAAATATTTATATATCCAAAAGTAAATTTTATCCTTATACCATTTTCTTGTGAATTTACTGTAAAAGAAAATCCCTTATTTTTTTATATATGCAATAGAGAAAAATCAAGCATAGCAGTGCTACGGTTTATTTTTATCTGGAAGCAGATAGGAAAAAAGAATGTTTTATTACAGTAAATTCATAAGAAAAATGGTGTTATCCATATTTTTTTCTAATACATAGTAAACCTATTTAGAACTACAAATTATTTATTTCCGATCACAATTAAAAAAATAAAAAAAATAATTTTTGAAATAAAAAACCGATATTTCCCCTATTTTTAATTAACTTTAAATCACAAAAATTATTAAACGTTGAAATTACCAAAACAACATCACTATAAAAAACTGATTAACAACTAATTACACGCAAGTTAAAATCATACACGCTTAATTATCAAAACATGAAGTGATTTTTAACTTTCAGGTGTAGTGTTTATTAGTTAGTTAACAAACCAACGCAGACCTAATATTTGACTAACAAAGAACATTGTTAACAAATTCTTTGTTAGTCAAAGACAAGTTAATAAAACAACAAAATTAATTTTAATAACTATATATATATAAAATCAAACAATTATCAATAATAACTTACTAATTTTCAAATATATGCACATATAAAAAAGATACTCTTAAAAACCAAGATCAGAAGACTAATAAAATCTTCTACAAATGGCTTAAACATCATGTTAACCAATATTTACTAAAAGAAAACGGAATATGAATAACAATTTTACCTCAAGAAAAAGAGCTAAAAGACTCTTATTGAGTATAATTAAAACTTATGTTTTATGCTTATGTTTTGGAATAGGCAGTTTATCTGCTAAAAACATAAACGATCACAACAAAATCGACCTAGATCTAACTGAAATTAATATTGAAACTTTTTTTAAAGAAATTCAAAAAAAGAGCAATTTTACTTTCTTTTATAAGAATGAAATAATAGATAGTCAAAAAAAAATATCCATAAAAACCAAAAATGAATCGATACCTAGTATTTTAAAAAAAGTTCTTACTAAAAATGATCTCTCATTTAAGATCAATAATAACCAGATTGTTATTACCAAAAGAGTAAAACCAAATGCATTTCAAGACACAATCACTGGTCAAGTAACCGACTCTAGTGGATTGCCATTAATGGGAGCTACCGTGATGATAGTAGGATCAGCTGATGGAGTTACTACAGATTTTGATGGGAATTATGAAATCACAGCCTCAGAAGGACAAGTACTAGTATACAGTTATATAGGAACCGTATCGCAAGAAATTACTATTGGAGCAAACAAAGTTATAAATGTTACTTTACAGGACGATATCGAGGATCTACAAGAAGTTGTCATCACAGGTTATCAAAACATCAAAAAAGTATTTTTTACAGGTGCTTCCCAATCTCTAAAAGCTGAAGAAGTTAAATTAGAAGGTGTTGCTGATATCACTAGATCTATAGAAGGTAGAGCTGCGGGTGTAACCGTACAAAATGTTACAGGTTCTTTTGGAGCTACTCCAAAAATCACTATTAGAGGCTCCTCTTCTATTTTAGGAGACACCAAACCTATTTGGATTATAGATGGTGCATTACAAGAAGAAATCATAAATTTATCTATCAATGATTTAACTTCTGGTAATGTTAACACATTGTTAGGTTCTGCTATGGCTGGGATAAATGCTTCTGATATCAAGAGTATTGAGATACTAAAAGATGCTTCTGCAACTGCTTTATATGGCGCAAGAGCTCTTAATGGTGTAGTAGTTATTACTACAAAATCTGGAAAAAGAAACGAAAAAACAAAAGTTAATTACTCTTCAGAATATGCAGTGAGAACTATTCCTAGGTATTCGGATTATAATTTATTAAATTCTCAAGAAATGATTTCTATTTACAGAGAATCAGAAGCTAAAGGACACCTTACTCTTGCTAATTCATTACAAAACAGACACGGTGGAGTGTATAACATCATGTACAGAAGAATCAACACTTTTGACCCTGCTACCAATTCTTTCTTATTAGAAAACACTCCAGAAGCCAAAGCTAAATTTTTACAACAATACGAATTTGCTGACACCAACTGGTTTAGAACATTATTTCGGGACACACCTACCCAAACTCATTCTTTAAGTTTTTCTGGTGGTGGAGAAGACTCTGCACATTATGCATCTATAAGTTATTACACTGATTCTGGATGGACCATTGCAGACAGAGTACGACGATTAACTGGTAATGTTAAAAACACACTATACTTTGGAGAAAAATATAAAACATCTGTACTAGTACAAGGCTCCTATAGAGATCAAAATGCTCCAGGGTCTTCTGATAGAAAAATAGATAATGTTAATGGAGGGTTTAAAAGAGATTTTGATATAAACCCCTTTAGTTATGCCCTAAATACTAGTCGAGCATTGAGACCAAAAGATAACCAAGGAAATCTAGAATATTATAGATATAATTGGGCTCCTTTTAATATCATCAACGAACTAGAAAATAATACAACAGAATTAAAAGTTTTAGATTTTAAAATTCAAGGGGATTTCGATGCTAAAATACGAACAGATTTAACCTATAATTTCCTTGGAACTGCTAGATATGCTAATTCTACTAACGAACATAAGGCTAGAGAGGGGGCTAATCTTGTACAAGCCTATCGAGCTAACGAAACTACTATTGTCGAAGACAGAAACATTTTCCTGTTCAATGATCCAGATGATCCGAATGCTAGACCACAAGTAGTATTACCTAATGGAGGAATCTATAATAGAAGAGAAAACAGAATTATTACTTATACCTTTAGAAACACCCTTGACTTTAATAAACCCATAGGAGAAAATAGCGACATACGAGTATACCTTGGGCAAGAATTTAGATATGCTAATCGAGAAGAATACTTTTCTAAAGGTTTCGGATATCAGTTCTCTAGAGGTGGAGTTCCTTTTACTGACCCTAATGCACTTAGAAAACTAATCTTAGACGGAGAAGATTATTTTGGATTAAGTCACGAAAGAGAAAGAAGTATTACCTTTCTTGCTACAGCAACTTATGCCTATAATAAGAAGTATATAATAAACCTATCCGGAAACTATGAAGGATCTAATAGAGCAGGTAAATCCGCTAGCTCTAGATGGTTACCAACCTATAATGTATCTGCTAAATGGAATATTGACCAAGAACCTTTTATCCAAAATGTTGATTGGATATCTAAGTTTGCCATTCGTCCAGCTTATGGAATAAGTGGATTGTTAGCTGATAAGGCTAGTAATAATTTAACAGTCTTTAAAAATTTTGTAACAAACAGAAACGATCCTGGCGCACGAGAAAATGCAATAAATATTGAAGACCTTCAAAACACCGAACTTACTTGGGAAAAAACCTATGAACTAAATTTAGGTTTAGACCTAGGAATGTTCAATAACAGAGTTTCTTTAACAGTTGATGCTTATTCCAGAAAAGGAAAAGACTTAATTGATGAAGTAAGAACTTCTGGTGTTGGTGGAGAATCTATAAAATTAGGAAATAATGCCTCTATGGATACAAAAGGGATAGAATTACAGTTAAACACTCATAATTTTGCCTCACCAAACTTTAATTGGAGAACAACCATAAATGTTTCTTATTTTGATCAAGAAATTACAGAATTAAAACAGCAACCCAATGTATTTGATCTTGTAACAGATAACGGAGGTAATGTCATTGGATACCCAAGAGGATCCTTATTCTCTTTCCAATTTGATAAGTTAGATGATAGAGGGATACCAATGTATATTTTTAATGACCCAGAAAAAGATCCTATAACAGGAATCGATTTTCAAGAAATAGAAAACATTCATAATTATTTAAAATACGAAGGTCCCGTAGAACCTAATCTTACAGGAGGTGTATCTAATACGTTTACTTATAAAAATTGGAGCTTTAGCTTCTTTGCTACTTTTTCTGCTGGAAATAAAATTAGATTAAATCCATTATTTAATAGCTCTACCAGTGATTTACCTTCGGCTTTTAACGATTTATCAGTATTCCCAAAAGAGTTCACAGATAGATGGATAACTCCAGGAGATGAAAAAACCACTAATATACCTGTAATACCTTCAGCTAGATTGATTGATAAAGTTGGACGAAGAAACATAATAGAAAATTATAATGCATATAATTATTCTACAGAAAGAATTGTTGATGGAGATTTTATTAGAATGAAAAACATTTCACTCTCCTATTCGTTTCCTAAAAAAGCATTAGACTTAATCAACCTATCTAACCTAAGGTTTACATTCCAAGCCACTAATCCATTTTTAATATATTCGGATAAGAGGCTAAATGGTCAAGATCCTGAATTCTTTAATACTGGTGGTATAGCTTACCCTGTTTCTAAGCAATATACTTTTTCACTTAATCTAGGATTTTAAAAAATATAAACATATGATAACTAAAATAAATAAGAATATAATAGAGTTGATACTAATAAGCTTAGTTTTATTTTCTTGTGATTCGTTTTTAGACGAAATTCCAGACAATAGAACAGAAATGGATACTCCAGAAAAAATAACTGAATTACTAGTAAACGCATACCCTTCAGCTAGTTATGTGTCTTTTCTAGAACCCAGATCAGACAATACTGATGATAAAGGAGATGCTGCTGGTAATAGCTATAGAATTGATGATGATATGTATTTCTGGACAGATTGGGATGAAAATGATTCCGATTTTCCTTCTAATTATTGGACTGAGGCGTACAAAGCTATTTCACATGCAAATCACGCATTAGAATCTATTGAAAAACTAAAAGATCAAAAATTAGATCATTTAAAAGGAGAAGCGTTACTCGCTAGAGCATATGCACATTTCATGCTCGTTAATATTTGGGGAAAAACATATAATCCCAATACAGCTGCAACTGACTTAGGGGTTCCTTATGTAACAGAATCTGAAACAGTTCTTATCAAAAACTATAAAAGAAATACCGTAAAAGAAGTATATGAGTACATCGAAAAAGATTTGTTGGCAGGTTTACCTTTGTTGACCAATGATTATATACATCCAAAATTTCATTTTACTACTGCTGCTGCTAATGCGTTTGCCTCTAGATTTTATACGTATATAGGAGAATGGCAAAAAGTAATAAATCACAGCTCTATTGTTCTAGGAGGAGATTCATCTATTGTATTGAGAGGTTGGAATGGATTTTATGCTAAATTATCATATAGTGATCTAGCCAAAAGATACTCTTCAAAAGAGGACCCTGCTAATTTATTGTTAGTTTCCGCTGCATCTGGATATCAAAGAATGTATGCTTCTGAAAGATACCAGTTGTCAACAGATTTAAGAGACGAACTTTTCTCAAGCTCCTCCAATCCTACAGGAGTGAGCTGGGCATATAAAATTTACGGACAATCATCGCTATTTTTAAATATTCCAAAGTACGAGGAGTATTTCAAATACACCAACCAATCAGCAAACATTGGTTATGCTTTTAATACGTTCGTATTATTCTCAACTGATGAAGTTCTATTCAATAGGGCTGAGGCATATGTAATGCTAAATCAACCAGATAAAGCCGTAGATGACATTAATGCGTTTTTATCTGTAAAAACAAAACCTAATAATGACCCATCTATTGATATTGATGTATTAACCTTAACCGATCTTAATGATTTTTACGAAACTACTGTAGAGTACCAACCATTTTATACTATTCCTGCTGATAAGCTAGCTCTAATTCATGGGATTACTGAAATGAGAAGAAGAGAATTTTTTAATGAAGGATTACGATGGTTTGACATTAAGAGGTTTAACCTAAAAATAATTCATAAAGAATATAATGGAACAGAACATGTTTTAGAAAAAGAAGATCCTAGAAAACAATTACAATTACCGAAAGAAGCTATTTCTTTTGGGTTACAACCAAATCCTAGATAATAAAAATATAAAATTTATAAAGATGAAAAAAACAAAAATTTTTATTGCGCTTATTAGTTTCTTTTTGATTCTAATATCTTGTAGTAAAGAAGATAGTCTCAAATCTAGTCAAATTAATACCAATATCCCACAATTAACAGCATTAGATAATTGGATACGAGACAATATAACAACTCCTTATAATATTGAAATACAATATAAATGGAACGAAAACGAAGTCGATATAAACAAGTATCTATATCCTCCAGCAGAGGAAAATGTACAACCTGTATTAGAAGCCTTATTAGCTATTTGGGTGGATCCATATAACCAAATAGGAGGTTCTGACTTCATAAAAAATATTACCCCTAGGCAGTATACATTAATTGGTGGTCCTAGTTTAAATGATGATGGAACCGAAACATTAGGACAGGCAGAAGGAGGAACTAAAATTACACTAATAAAAATAGATCTATTAGATTTAAAAGATGAACAAGAAGTAAAAAGATTTTTTGAAACTATCCGGCATGAATATGCACATATTCTAAATCAAACTAAACCTTTTGATGTGGCATACAATAAAATAAATCCTGAACATTATACCGCGCAATGGTTTAATGTAGATATTGATGATGCTAGAGAATTAGGATTTATAACAAATTATGCTTTATTAAATGATAAAGAAGATTTTGCGGAGATGGTAGCAACCATGCTTACCAATTCTAAAGCTGATTTTGATGCAATAGTGGATGGAATTTTCCTTACAGATGATAAAGGAAATATAATAAATGATGATGCAGGAAATCCTATAAAAAATAAGGAAGCTATAAAAATTATCCGAAAAAAAGAACAAATAGTAGTAGACTATTTTAGTTCTGAGTTTGGGATAGATTTATATAAGCTACAAGAAGTAGTGAATAAGAACACGTTAGATTTTATAAATTTATAATACTACAGAAAACATGAATCCAAAAATAATATATAAAATATCATTTTATCTAATCTTACTACTCTTTACATTTTCTTGTAGTAAAGACGATGATACATCTTTATTTAATCAAAGTCCAAATGATCGAATTGAGTCTAAAAAATCAGAGCTTCAAAACCTATTAGTAGCTTCAGATTATAAAGTGGTTTATTTTCCTAATAATAAAAAATTCGGAGGATTTACATTCTTAATGAAATTTAAAAATGACGGCACTGTGGATATGACTTCGGATGTAGATAATGGTTTTGATGTCTTTTCTAGTAAATATGAGGTTCAACTAGGAAGTACCATTGAATTAATATTTACTACACGAAATCATATTCATAAGTTATTGGATAGAACTAACGGTTTAGTATATGAAGGAAATTCTAATTTTCAATATATAAGCAGTTCTTCTGATGGGAAAATTACTTTTAAGGAGTATAGAAACGATGCTACCTTAGTTTTTGAACCTATTAAGAATTTGGACTGGAATAAAGAAGTAAGTAATTCTTTTGCTATGAGACAAAATATGTTTCCTTTAATTGGAACATCTGCATTTCAACAATTAATTATAAATGATTCTAAAGGAGAGTCTCGTTATAATCTTAACTATGATGGCTCCTTTATTTTTGCCAGACCTAGAAATCAAACCTCTATAAGTACTACTGAGCCAGAAATAAATTTTGGAATTGCTTATACTCTAGAAGGTTTAATTGTTAGTCCTGCTATAGAGTTAAATGGAGTTTCGTATGAAACATTTGTTTATGATGCTACTTCTAACTCTTTTATTGCAACAGTAGGTAGCGATACTGCAACCATAGGTTTTACTAATGAACCTGTTTTCATCTCGGATGATGTTTTAGATATTGGGAGTCTTTTAGACACATTTTTGTATAGCAAAAATTTAGGAAAAAACAGTTTAACCTCTCTTGGGTTTGATGCTCTAATAACTCAAATTGACACTAGCATTAATCCTTTTGGTTTATCCTTTAATGAATTTAGATTATTTACAAAACCAAACACCAATGGTCATATTCTATTAAGAATTAACACGCCTAATGCTGCTGATATTGATATTTTTACGGGATATATTTTTACTCCAAAAATAGAAAATAAAAAATATTTTCTAGAGTATGTAGGTCCTGTAAATTCAGATAGTGCTACTTTAGAGTCTTTTATAATGCCTTTAATCAATTTTTTTGAAAGTGCAACTGGTATTATTTATGAAAACAAAGGCTCTTATACTACAGACTTATAGCAATACATT
>CAVYIL010000114.1:0-12700 GCA_963768325.1 uncultured Flavobacteriaceae bacterium
TATAAACAGGTAAATCAAAGCTACTAGATTCTAAGCGTTTGTAGTACAATACAAAACCTCCAGACTGCCAGTGTAATAATTTTATTTTATTACGAAATTTATTAATAAATATATACACCGTTCCATTAGTAGGATTTTGGCTTAGATCATTTTCTATTAAACCGCAAAGGCTATCAAAACTTTTGCGCATGTCGCAAGCATTACAATATAGCTGAAAACAGTTTGAAATCGTTAACCCAAACATCTATACAGGAATTTCAATTTCAACACCTGAAATACATCGTATCACTATAACTCCTTTTGGAATATTTATAGGGGTAACCGAGATAGGTACGAAATCGGTTTTAGAACTTTCCTTCTTTGATGTAGAGGAATTAGTGTTGGATAGCTTTTTAATCCAGTAATACATCTTGTTTTCCGATACTCCATGGGCTGCAGCAAAAGCTTTTTGGCTTTGACCAGATAATAGATAAGCCTTTACTAATTTCTCCATCTTCGAGGCGTTTGTTTCTTTTGACATACTGAATATTTTTTATGGCAAAACTAAAACTGTAGATCAAGAAAAAAAATATGTACTTTGTCGGACGGATACATTAGAAGAATGGAAACCTTATTTACACACCATTACTGCTGATAATGGAAAGGAGTTTGCAGGGCATGAACAAGTTGCTGATAATTTAAGCATTGACTACTTTTTTGCCCGACCATATCACTCTTGGGAAAGAGGTTCTAATGAAAACTTAAATGGACTAATTAGGCAATATTTTACAAAAGGATCTGACTTTACAAACATAACAGATCAACGAGTAAAGAAAGTAGAAATTAAATTAAATAACAGACCTAGGAAAAGGTATAACTATGAAAATCCTATATTTGTTATGGAACAATTATTATTTAATCATAATGTTGCATTTATGACTTGAATTCAGCTTTAATAACATGTAAGTTTATAAATAATATGTATAAATATAATTATTTTTTATATTTATTTTCTTCTATTTATTGGTTACGTTTTTTGGTTTTATCAGAGGGGTGGTTATCTATAATAAAGGAATAGTTTTTTCTTATTTTCTGTATAAATGTTTTAAAAACCTCACTATTAAAACGGCTTAAATAAATGTAAAACAATATTAGAGCATGGTAGATTATGATCATTCGATGCAATTGATTAAGAGTGCCGTTATCTGTTTTTTTTTAATTAAAGTTAATTATTTATAACCCGATTTTTGTTATGGTAAAAGATGTACTAGAGCTAACAATACTCACAATTCCTCCATTTACACCTCTAATGGTACGAATTTCAATTGTGTCTGAAGCTGCTAATCGTGTACTATAACTGATGTTCCAACTGGAAAAATCATTTCCAGTTGTATGTTGTCTAATATACCCTGTTGCTGCAGTAATTCTAGTGGCAATTCCATTTATAAAAATTGTGGCTAGTGGTGAACGTCTTGTATTTCCATTAGAGTGGGTTAGCAAACAATTAAAATTTATTTGATAAATACCTGATTGATTAATTGTAATAAGCTCATCAGAAGTCTTTGTTACTGCACCATCATTAGAAATTGAAGAGGTAAAGAAATTTTTTGAAGTTTGCGTAATTGTATTAACATTAAAATCGAATGTAGGTACAAATTCCGCATGCATTAATGTATTAAATTCGGGTATTGCTGTGGACATCCAATTCGTACCATTCCATAAATATTCGACAAAAGTATTCGGAGTAATTTTTATGCCATACATTAAAAAACCTGTATTACCTATATTAGCTACTTTAACCAAACGTCCTGCAGTAGTATCGGTAGGGTTTGGTAAACTTAGTATTTGTGTTGGAGAACTTTGAGATATAGCAAAAGTACTACCTATATCTACGGATGCTGCTGCTGTAGCAATATTGCCTCCTGTAGCTATATTTGTAAAAACACGGTAGGTATCTATAGTACTACCATTATTATGTAGAGTAGCCTTAGGAATTGTAATGCTTATACCCAAAGATCCGTTATCAAGAATTACAAATTCTGTCCCTGGAGTTCTAGCTGTAGTATCGTCTGATTGTGTTGCTAATTCTACTCTAGAATTGGTGGCATTGTTTTTAAAAGCATCATTTGAGCCATCTACGTTATTTATTGTTCCTTTATTATCAATAGTTCTAACCTCTTGCCCATAGTTAGTATAGCTCACTGCCCATAAACAAACTATAAGTATTATTTTTTGAATTAACAACCCCCGCATTATCTTATTTGTAATACTGTACTTCTATTATATCTCCAGCCAGAACACTCCAGTTACTTATCCCTGTTCCAGCAGAAGGTACCAACTCTACATTATTATCATTAGTAGCAACGGTATAGTCTACCCCAGATAAAAGCTTAGCACCATTACGATAAACCCAAACTTTTGAAAAAGTATTTAAAACTTCAGTGGTAACAGCTAACCCATAGGTGGTTTGACTAGCCGTGGCGGTAAAAATTTCATGACCGCTTGATATTAAATTTGAAGCTAATGTTTTTCTTGTTGCACCAGTTACTTCATCTCTAACTAATACAGTCCATCCAGTTCCAGTTCCTGCATCAGATTGGTTTATAGCGTCTGTTGATGCTGTGCCTGTCTCCAAAGTAAGACCATTTAAACCAAATAACTGAGTATCAACATCAATAAAGACATCCTCTGTTAAAACCCCTCCTAATTGCCAAGTTGTTGTTGTAACATCAGCGGTGGTATTGCTAAGAATAGTAAGACCATTTTTAACTTGTAAGTACTTGATAGTACCCTTGTTGTCAATTACTCTAATTGAGCCTCCTGTTGTTGTAGTTCCATAATCAATTCCTGTTTCTTTGGTAACATCTCCTGTTGTTTGTTGTGCATTTCCTTGGGTTGAAAAAGCAATTAAAACGATTAGTAGTCCCAATATTTTAAATAAGTTAATTGTTTTCATAAAATTAAATTTTAATGATTATTTAGTTAAACTGAATTATTTTTATAGTATCGTTTTGATAACAAATTACCCCTGCTTCTAATTGTATGATATTGGTATTTATAAATGTGAAATCTAACCGAACGCCGTTTCTATATACATTTACTTTGTTTACATCTGATATTGGTATTGGAGTTGTAAATTGTGTTTGACCTTTAATAGCGGTATGATCTATTACAAATTCTTGCAACAACAATGATGCGGATGTTTTAGACAATATGCCTGTAGTAGTATTGACTACTACTATTTGGTCATTAACAAGACTACTCTGTTCTAAGCCTGTAATAGCTAAAGTATTTGTGTTAGAGGTATTTATTTCTGTAGGAAAAATAAGTGAGCCTCCTAATTGTATGGTGTTACTGTCTTTAGTTAATCCGTTATTAGCTAAAATGGAAGTAGATACTGTGTTAATGGTTGTTGTTAAGCCAGATTCATCTGTATAGGTATATGTACCATCACTATTATCAACTAATGTAGAAACTGAAGTATCCGTAATATTAGTAGTTATTCCTGCTGCATTTGTAAAAAGATATGTACCATTTCCATTGTCTACAAGTGAAATCATTTTTGTTGTTTCGCTAATTTGGTCAATAGCGGTTTGTACATTTGTCGCTGTTATTCCAGAATTGGTATTATCATAAGGGTTCTCCTTTGCCGTTGTATTTATTATTTGACTTACTCCAGATAAATCTATATATGTGTATGTACCGTCATCATTATTTACAATATTAAAACTAGATTGAATATCAGCTAAAGGAATGGTTACCATATTCCCTTTACTATCCGTTAATATTAAATTGGTACCATCCTGTGTTAGGCTAACATTAGAAGTTATATCGTCTAAAACAGATATTCTATTCCATTTTGAGTTACTCCAATAGTAAAACCCAGGAGTAACATCTGATATCTCAGCTATATTATACACTAATAGACTTTCTACATTTCCATTTGTTATCGTTGAATTGTCTACGGTGTTTGATAATTCAATTCGAGGGATCAATACTCCTTTGTCATAAGCAAAGATATCAAGTTGTGAAGATGAATTAGGTAGTAAAGTACCAACCCCTACCTGAGTATATGCATTTATCTCAGCAAAGATGATCCCAAGAAATACTAAATGCTTAACAGTCATACTTCCTAAATTTTTCGGGAATTCGAAAATAGTAATTCCCCTTGTTTATAATGTTTATTATTAATTTTTTAGATTTTTTTATAGAGTTACACCTATAAGTCTAGAAATAAAATAACTAAAAGCCTTAAAAAGATACTAGTAAGCTATAGCCAAAATTCTTCGAATTTTCTGGGATTTTTAAATTAGATGTATAAATCCGTGATTTGAGAACTAATTGGGTAATCCTATTTTTTTATTTATAAGTTATGAAAAATTATTCATAATAATATAAGTTTTTTATTTTTCACATATTTAATTACAAGTAGGGGTAGTGGAAGGGTAGCTGTCATAGCGTACCATGAAGCCCATAACTACCTGATATACAGGTGTAATATTTCAGAAATTACGCTCTAAAAAACTAAACATATATACATTGAATATCAATTGATTACAGAGATGTTTGCCGCTAATGCACGAACCCTTCCACTCCCCCAAAAAGAGAATCAAGCAATCAAAATTGCAAAAGAACAAGGGCTAAAATACATTCCATTTAGTTTTGATAATGATGATTCTCCCAAGGGCTCTGTTGCAAATATTATTTTAGGATACTATTTTTTATAATTTTTCAGAATATATCTTTATTTCTAGAAGTAAAATTGATTCTGAACTAAACGGATTTCCCCCTGTAATCTTTCCAATTTAGTTTCAGGAAATCCCATCCAAATATCAAATTGTTTTTTCTCAAACATGCGCATGACTTCATAGCCCTTTATGGTAGCTAGTGCTGTTTTCATTTTCTGAAAACCAAGTCCAGGGTTAATCCTTCGTTTTAGTTTGCCATGATCAGATTCCACACGATTATTCATGTATTTAACCTGTCTGTGTTCGAGATTCTTATTACATTTACCTTCTTTTTTGAGGAGCTTTAAAGCCGCTCCATATGAAGGATTCTTGTCTGTATTAATTTTTGTTGGTTGCTCATAGGATTTGAATTTACCCAGTACTTTCCTAAGAAAGCGATAAGCTGCTTTAGTGTTACGCGTATGGGAGAGATAGAAGTCAAGTGTATTTCCTTTACTATCGATAGCCCTATATAAATACTTCCATACTCCTTTTACCTTTATATAGGTTTCATCCAATTGCCAAGTACCTATAGAACGACCTTTACGATGCCATTGTAAACGACGCTCCATTTCAGGAGCATATTTTTGAACCCATCGATATAAGGTAGAGTGATCCACATCAACGCCTCTCTCCAACATCATCTCTTCTAAATTTCGATAACTTATTCCGTATTTACAATACCAACGTATACAGCCTAAAATTACAGTACCTTCAAAATGGCGCCCTTTGAAATCTCTCATTACGTTTTTAACGCAAGATATATCTAAAACTTAAAATTTGCAACAGAGCCAGAATTCTTATTTATTAAAAGCTGGCCAACGATTATTTACAGCTTCTTCCGCATCTAATAAAGCTAATACTTCATCAGCAATATTTTCACTTAGCTCTAAAAAGGTTGTAAAACCAACGCATGAGGCATTAATTTCTCCAAGAACATATTTGTCTTTTCTTGTTTTTTTATCTGTGTCTAACATAAAATCAGCTGTCCAAATTAAGGGGAGATCATAATTCCCTAATCGTGATTGAATCATACATAAGGAATCTTTGACTTTTTTCACTAATTCAGGCCATTGTTCTGGTTTATCATATCGGTATTTTGCTCCAGAGAACAAAGTTGCAGAAAAAGCATCTTTAGTTTCAGCGGGTTTTTTATGAACGATATTCACTACAGAATCTCGAAGCATTAAAACACGTATTTCACCTTCTTTAATTCTTTCTAAAAAAGGCATATCCAATAGCATTCCATTATCTCCTTCTAAATATTTAATACAATATTCTAAAAACTCTTGTAAAGTTTTTTCTTCCGTATGATTATCTCGTGCTTCTGTAAGTTTTAGTTTAGCATCTAATGGGATTTCTTTTTTATATTTTTCTGAATCAACAACTTCTACTCGCCAAATACCTTCTCCGGTAGAACCTCTATTTTGTTTAATAACACGTATTCCGTTTTTTAAACTTTTTGGAAATTTTTCTTTAAGGGTATTAAAATCATAGTACGTATAAACATCATCAGGAACAATATCTGAACCTTTTAATTTTTCAACTGAATTTTTAGCTCCATATGCAATCATAGCATCTGGATGAGGCAAACCTTCTACCCCATTATTTACTAATTCCCGCAACATTTGAAAATAACCTATTTCATTATCTAAATTTCCAGGGTTAACACGACTGATATAAGCATCGGATTTCTCGATTGTATGTCTATATATTTCACCTCGATCTTCATCTTTATAAAAAATTATTTCTGCTGACCAACCCCTTTTTTTTAATGAATCAATTATTGATTTTGAATCTTTTCTAAAACCATACTTTCCTTTGTCTGAACCCCCTCGAGCTTCAAAAATAATTACGTGTTTTTTCATTTAAATTTTATTAGGTGTAACACAATATTTATTGATCTTGTACCTTAATTTATTTTTCAACCAATTAAAAAACAAAAATCACAGTAATATCAACTTTTTTTATGATTATCGTTTGACACTCCCCTGCCTAAAGGCGAGGGGATTCTTGCACAACGCACGTACTAATGTACCACGTTAGCGTACATTGGCTCTGCCCGAGCCAAAATATTTTAAAATCTATGTTCTTTTAGCTTGGCTATCGCTAAAAAAACTAAACAAATATAGCCAAAAAAAACACAAAAATCAAAAGGAATTATAGCGTGCCATTCTTTCATCCCCTGTCTAAAAGGAGAGCATGAAAAACTGTGGGGCACTATGCTGCTTTTGAATATTCTAATTCAATTTTAGGGTACCATTTTTGGAATTCATCCTTGAGTCGATCATTCAACATTTTGGATCTAACCTGTAGCATAGAATGTGCTCCTTCTTTAGTCCACTGCATCTGTTGTTTCTTTGAAAATCTTTTGGAAACTAATACATTAACAGTTGATTCAACAAAGCTTGTAGAAATTGTTTCATTATTCCGATATCTTTCGCCATAATTGGTGATGAAATTACTATTCCTATGAATGTATGTTACAAATTCTGTAGCTAGTTTTTTAAAGTTTTTCAGATGTGGGTAATCTATTTCAAGTAAGTCAACACTATCAATAAAAAACTCCAAATAGGTAAGATATTTATATTTATTCCCGTGCCATAAATACCATTTTATTTTTGTTAAATATTGCTCTAGTTCTTTTCCCTGATTTTTATCTAATTTACTTATTCCCTGAATGTATTTCTCAAGAACAGTCATTTTCATGGTAATATGAAACCAATCGATATAATATTTTGAGTTAGGGCAAATATGGAATTGAATATCTCTTAAGTTTTCTGCTCCATCTGAAAAAAACTCAATTTGACTAATTCTATTGAGCCCTTGATCTTCTAATGTTTTAAATACATTTCGTTTAGATTTTGAATTTGGGAGTGTATCTACAAATCCAAAAAAGAGATTGTCCCCATTATTTGGAATCGATTTACCAGCAATGACTTCAAAATGTTTCTTTTTATTGTTCCAATTTCTAACATAACCTCCGTCAATACCTACAGTAAATGTGCTGTAATTATCATTAGTATCATTGAGCTCATCCTGAAAAAAGTATTTTTCTTCATCCAGTTCTTCTTGAATTCTGGAACTGGTTTTAGATAGATGATTTCTAATCGAGCAAGCATTTATCTTGTGATCAACAGGAAGAACATCACTGATGAGTTCAGAAGCCTGTTGGAATGAAATTTTGGAAGCCCATTTAGTTTCCAGATACTGTCTTTCTGGAGAAACTAACTCGCGGAATATTTCTTTAAGAGGGCTAAAAGTCTTTCTCTTTTTATCACGTTGTACATGATAGTATCTAGGAGATTTAATATTAATGTTACCAAAAAGAGTTTTAAACTTAATCGTGTAAGACCCCTTCTTTCTTGGTAGTTTTACAGGGTAATTACACAACTTCCATTCTTCCAAATATTCATCTATTTGTTTTGATACCATCCTTTTTTGAAGTTCTTCTAATGTGTTCTTGGCTTCTTTCAAGGATAATCCAATACTTTCTATTTCAGATGAATTTTTTTCAATATTTAGTAAGGTTTCTACTGTTGTTTTTTTGGTGGGAGCTTCCTCACATACTAATTGGATTTTAAATTTCATGACTATTGCTTTTATGTGGATCGTTAAGAATATCATTTACTTTTCGTACCGTATTAATAGATACCTGACAAATCTTTGCTGTACTCCTTAATGCTTATGCCTTGCTTCAAATTTCTTACTACCCAAGAGTACTTTTTTAAATAATAATCCGAGTTTTTTATTTCTCCTTTTGGTCTGCCAATCTTTTTACCATTTCTTTTAGCTTCTTGCATACCTGATACAATTCGTTCTCTTAAAATTTCTCTTTCAAGTCTAGCGAACTCCGCCATCAGGGTATATAAAAACTGGGCTACTGGGTTCTTTTTTCCATCTTTTAGGGTTTCTATGCCAAAATTTTGAACATAAATATTAACCCTTAGATTTGTTAATTCTTCTATGATTTTAAGTACTTCAATAGTTGACCTGCCTAATCGAGATATTTCTTGAACAAGAACTATTTGAATTTCTCCATTCCTAGACAAATCTAATAGCTTAGCGATACCTTCCCTATGATCGTTTGAAGTACTCCCACTTATTTTCTCGTAGATTTCGCTAACAATAGTAAGCTTCTTAGATTTTGCAACTTCTCTTAAATCTATCAGCTGACGATTATAATCTTGGTCTACCTTGGAGACCCTTACAAAAATGACGGCGTTCATTTTGGAAAGATAACAATTGTATCATAAAAACCATTAGGTTTATTTAATACATCTTTTTATAGGTTTGTTGCTTCCCAAAAGCTTTTATCCAGTGATGAAATATTTGAACCCTTTTTTTGATACATTTCTTTCAACATTTGGTTGACCTTTAGCTTATCAAATCGGTTAAAATCAAAATCTATCTTCCCATCAAAAACTTTATACTGGGATTCTTCAATAAACTCCCTGAGTTCCTTAACCATTTGATTTGCTTCGGGTGAATCATCTGATTCCTTATAAGGAGCTAAGTCCGCTAACTTAAAAAGAAATTTCACCTGAATACTTTCTACTTCATCTTTAAAATGCATATATCCCATTATTCCCCCTACATCTTCTGGAGGACATGCTAATTTTCCCTATATACATTTTGGAAATCTGAATTTGTTATCTGGTTTTAAGATCTTTTCTATTCTCAACTCATTAACCCAATCATCTCCAAAGTCATATTCATAAATGAATTTCTCATTCTCTTGTAAACCCAGTTCAGAGAACAATACTTTAATGGGATCATCTGCAAAAGAAATACCACCATCATGATATACTCCGTAATCCTTACCTCGAAATATAAAAGCGGTTAAGATGAACATCTTCCCAGCCCATTATAATCTGAATTATATAATGAAGCTCGGCCATATTAGTGTCACCCCTAATTTGGAAGCGACGATAAATCATAGGGCTGATTCCTACTAGGTAGATTTTAGTTGATAAATAGAGGGGGGGTATCTTTTGTTTTAACATGCTCCAAACTTAACAATTCGTGTCTTATTAACAAATTGCCCCACAGTTTTTCATGCTCTCATTTAGTTTCAGGAAATCCCATCCAAATATCAAATTGTTTTTTCTCAAACATGCGCATGACTTCATAGCCCTTTATGGTAGCTAGTGCTGTTTTCATTTTCTGAAAACCAAGTCCAGGGTTAATCCTTCGTTTTAGTTTGCCATGATCAGATTCCACACGATTATTCATGTATTTAACCTGTCTGTGTTCGAGATTCTTATTACATTTACCTTCTTTTTTGAGGAGCTTTAAAGCCGCTCCATATGAAGGATTCTTGTCTGTATTAATTTTTGTTGGTTGCTCATAGGATTTGAATTTACCCAGTACTTTCCTAAGAAAGCGATAAGCTGCTTTAGTGTTACGCGTATGGGAGAGATAGAAGTCAAGTGTATTTCCTTTACTATCGATAGCCCTATATAAATACTTCCATACTCCTTTTACCTTTATATAGGTTTCATCCAATTGCCAAGTACCTATAGAACGACCTTTACGATGCCATTGTAAACGACGCTCCATTTCAGGAGCATATTTTTGAACCCATCGATATAAGGTAGAGTGATCCACATCAACGCCTCTCTCCAACATCATCTCTTCTAAATTTCGATAACTTATTCCGTATTTACAATACCAACGTATACAGCCTAAAATTACAGTACCTTCAAAATGGCGCCCTTTGAAATCTCTCATTACGTTTTTAACGCAAGATATATCTAAAACTTAAAATTTGCAACAGAGCCCGTTTCCGTACGGTTGTATACAGAACTTTTCAAAAAGAAACAATCAGTTTGTGTAGAAGCATAAGATTAGAAGTGTTTTAAGGGTATAAACATATGTATTAACATATGTTTAACATTATAAAATCTTGATATACAGTTACATATGTTCTTAGCGTACGTTTCCGTACGGTTGGGCTTCAAACCCCTTTAAGGGTATAAACATATGTATTAACATATGTTTAACATTATAAAATCTTGATATACAGTTACATATGTTCTTAGCGTACGTTTCCGTACGGTTGGGCTTCAAACCCCTACTAGTAGAGAAAAGTTTAATTGGGACAGTAATAGACTAGTCCATGATGCCTATAAGCCCATTTGTTCAATAGGTCCTTGGGATCTTGAAGAAAAAAACTATATGAAACGCAAATTCCCTATGACAATTCCGGTTATTGATGATGAATTAAATCAAATTGGTACAGAAGTAATCGACACCTATAGAAAATACTTTGATATTGTGGAAAGAGATAAGGACAAGGCATTAAAACATTTTAAAATTTTATATGGAGAAAAATAACTCTACACAATACTATATGTAGCAAACAGGGGGCTCTGTTGCAAAGTTTCATTTTTAGCTTACTTTTGTATTTTTAAATATTTATAACACCTTTTTATCTCGTGGGCAAATTCTCCCTTTTGGCTTTTAGTGACCACCCATGATAGGTCATGTCTACTCAAAAGGTAGAAATCGTCCATGACATTTCGTTTAATCCTTTTGTTTATAGTCGATAGCAAAGTTTTTTCATTCCCAAAATACATAAGTAATACATGTTTTTGAATATTACTAAGTGATGCATAAGTGTATCAAATAAAGTATATCTCTGTTTTTCGGAGGTTTACACGACATAAACACTATATAATCAAATAGTTAAAAAATAAGAAAATGTATCAGGTTAAATGATCATTTGTTTTGATATATTATTTTAATTTACAATTACTTATTTTGATACAGTTAAAGGGGTAAAAAAAAGAGAATGGGGGTTTTTTAGCCAGTTTAAGCTGTTTTACTCGGGATTTAAGGTTTTGTCAAATTCATTTGAGAAAAGTATTTCTAGCTTATTTTATGTGATTCTTATTTTTGTGTGGACGATTTCTACCTTTTGAGTAGACATGACCTACAGATTAAAACAGGCTTTTTTATACCTTTCTATTGCTCTTTTTTGTAATTTAATATCACGTTAAAGTAGAAGATATCCTATAAGGAGCTTCATTATACATTAAGTGTAATAGCGTAGAAAAATAGGTCGCTGTATCTGCGCTATTTTACCTTTTAGTAGCAATTAGCAAAAATGCCCAACTTAGAATATGAACTGTATAATTTGTGACAATACTGCTGATAAAGTAGGTTCTCATTTGATTCCTGCAAACCTGATAAAAAAATGTGTAGGAGATCGTAATTATGAAGAATCATACAATATAGACTTAAAAAAAGCTAGTGTAGACATTTATTTCGGAAGATCTAATTTAAAAAATAAATCAACTCAAAAAAAACAAAATCATTACACGAGAGATAATGTATTATGTAAAACTTGTGAGGAAAAACTAGCCGGTTTAGAATCTAAATTTGCAAGAGAGTTTCTAAATAAATTTCGAATAGAAAAATATAAAAAAAATTTCAATATTTATAAAAAAACAATTTTCGATCATAATTCGTCAACTGATTACGAAATTTTCGAACCAAAAAAAATAACTAACGAAGAAGTTTTAGCATACTTTTATTCTATAATATTTAGATTCTGTGAAGTTTATAAAATGGAAGATAATGATAGTTATTTAGAAACTAATGATTTATTGATTTTAAAAAAATATCTTAAAGGTTTCTTATATCAAAATTGTAAAGATTATACAGAATACATTAAAGAATTTAAAATTTTAATCAATTTCAATAAATATTCTGATAAAAGTAAATTCATAGCTACATCAGATGAATTGAAAAATCCATATACATTTTATTTCTGTGAGGCTATTGTGCTTTTATATACTAAAAAAACAAATGAGACAGTCAATAAAGGTGAAATATTAAATACGATTGAACAAGAATTTACAAAAATAATAGTTGGTCCAGAAAAATTCTATGATACTATGTCCGATATTATTGCTAGTATTAAAGGAAACGTTTTAAAAACTAATGCAGTAAATATTATTTCGAAATTAAACAAAAAACCTTATAAA
>CAVYIL010000115.1:0-13620 GCA_963768325.1 uncultured Flavobacteriaceae bacterium
AAGGGTTATTTCCTTTACCAATTTTCTTTTATCTAATGGAATTTTGTTTAAAACACCAATAATATCTTGACTTTTTGTGCCCTTTATAGAGGCTACTAATGTTTTTTTCTTTCCTCTTCCATTTTTGTTGGTGACAAAGGTATAGAGTTCTCCTTTAGACAGACTCACTTCGTCGATGCTTAAATGTTCTCCAATGTTTTCAGGATAAATTAAATAATCTTCGGAGTGACTTAACTGTTCCCAGTCCTTAAAACCACTGATTTTTTTCTTATAATGGCGTTGCAACAAATTGGCTTTAACACCGTAATAACTAGATATTTTACTTATTGTATCTTCTCGAGTCTCTACCTGTATCTTTTAAAAAATCTGAAAGTTCAATGGTTAATTTTGAACCCTCAGCTATAATAGAATAATCACTTTTTACTTCTTTTGATTTGTCGACCTTATTAGGGGTTTGAAGCCCAACCGTACGGAAACGTACGCTAAGAACATATGTAACTGTATATCAAGATTTTATAATGTTAAACATATGTTAATACATATGTTTATATCCTTAAAACACTTCTAATCTTATGCTTCTACACAAACTGATTGTTTCTTTTTGAAAAGTTCTGTATACAACCGTACGGAAACGTACGCTAATCAATATTTTTTAACTTTTCATTAAGGATGTTTAACGGGCGTAGTTTTCCTTTTTTAAATCGTTCTTCTATAATGAAAGAATAATGCCCTAGCATATTTATATGTTTATAGACTAAAGGGGATAACCTTTTCAAGTCTTCTTCATTGACAGAAAAAGATGTTGTTTTTAAATAATCCACTGCTTTTTGCATGTAAATAGTATTCCATAATACTAATGCATTTGTTACTAAACCTAGTGCTCCAAGTTGATTTTCCTGTCCTTCTTTATATCGTTTACGTATTTCTCCACGTTTCCCATGGCATATATCTCTAGCAACATTATGCCTGCTTTCCCCTTTATTGAGTTGAGATAATATTCTACGACGGTAATCTTCATCATCAATTAAATCAAGAAGATAGCGAGATTTATTGATCCGCCCCACCTCTTTTATTGCTTTAGCAAGACTAGAAGGCTTATCACTTTTAAGCAGTGTTTTCATAAGCTCAGAGGCTCTAATAGTTCCTAGTTTCAATGATCCAGCAATTCTCATCATATCATCCCAGTTATCTTCAATCAAATGTTCTTTTATAACCCCTCTAGCTATTTTATCTAAAGGACCATAGTTTGCATTTTTATCCATCCTCCAAAATATTGATTCCCCTGCATCAGCAAGTCTTGGAGAAAACTGATACCCTAATAGCCAAAACAATCCAAATACCATCTCACTAGCACCGGCTGTATCTGTCATAACTTCATTAGGGGTTAAACTAGTTTGGTGTTCTAAAAGGCCATCTAATATAAATAAAGAATCTTTTAAGGTTCCTGGAATTACTATTCCATGAAATCCCATTAATCTATCAGAAATAAAATTATACCATGTAATACCACTCTTTCCTGAAAAATATTTTTTATTTGGTCTTGAATTAATCGTTTGTACAGGAGTAACAAATCTCAACCCATCAGCAGAGGCAACCATACCGCCACCCCATTTCTTAGATAAATCAATAGTTGATTGATAGTCTACGAGTTTAGCGTTTGCGTGTGTTAATGTTTCTTCTCGAAAATAATTTTGTTTTACCCAATTTAAACGATGACGTGTTAATGCAGGAATATTTTCTTTGATTAATGGTTCTATTCCTATGTTACAAGCTTCCGCTATGAGTATTGCACAAATACTGACTATTAAACCTTTACTTCTGGAATTAGATTCGCTTATGTGAGAAAAAGCATTGGCAAATCCTGTATGTTCATGAATTTCTAATAAAAGTTCAGTAAGGTCTATTTTGGGTAATAAGTTTACGATTCTATCTTTAAGTAAAATCAAGCTGTCTGACTCATCCGATTTATCAAGATTAGAAATCGTTAATGATGGATGTTTCCCTGATAGATGGGGGAGTGGAAGGGTTCGTGCATTAGCGGCAAACATCTCTGTAATCAATTGATATTCAGTGTATATATGTTTAGTTTTTTAGAGCGTAATTTCTGAAATATTACACCTGTATATCAGGTAGTTATGGGCTTCATGGTACGCTATGACAGCTACCCTTCCACTACCCCAATTTAGTTTCAGGAAATCCCATCCAAATATCAAATTGTTTTTTCTCAAACATGCGCATGACTTCATAGCCCTTTATGGTAGCTAGTGCTGTTTTCATTTTCTGAAAACCAAGTCCAGGGTTAATCCTTCGTTTTAGTTTGCCATGATCAGATTCCACACGATTATTCATGTATTTAACCTGTCTGTGTTCGAGATTCTTATTACATTTACCTTCTTTTTTGAGGAGCTTTAAAGCCGCTCCATATGAAGGATTCTTGTCTGTATTAATTTTTGTTGGTTGCTCATAGGATTTGAATTTACCCAGTACTTTCCTAAGAAAGCGATAAGCTGCTTTAGTGTTACGCGTATGGGAGAGATAGAAGTCAAGTGTATTTCCTTTACTATCGATAGCCCTATATAAATACTTCCATACTCCTTTTACCTTTATATAGGTTTCATCCAATTGCCAAGTACCTATAGAACGACCTTTACGATGCCATTGTAAACGACGCTCCATTTCAGGAGCATATTTTTGAACCCATCGATATAAGGTAGAGTGATCCACATCAACGCCTCTCTCCAACATCATCTCTTCTAAATTTCGATAACTTATTCCGTATTTACAATACCAACGTATACAGCCTAAAATTACAGTACCTTCAAAATGGCGCCCTTTGAAATCTCTCATTACGTTTTTAACGCAAGATATATCTAAAACTTAAAATTTGCAACAGAGCCAGAATTCTTATTTATTAAAAGCTGGCCAACGATTATTTACAGCTTCTTCCGCATCTAATAAAGCTAATACTTCATCAGCAATATTTTCACTTAGCTCTAAAAAGGTTGTAAAACCAACGCATGAGGCATTAATTTCTCCAAGAACATATTTGTCTTTTCTTGTTTTTTTATCTGTGTCTAACATAAAATCAGCTGTCCAAATTAAGGGGAGATCATAATTCCCTAATCGTGATTGAATCATACATAAGGAATCTTTGACTTTTTTCACTAATTCAGGCCATTGTTCTGGTTTATCATATCGGTATTTTGCTCCAGAGAACAAAGTTGCAGAAAAAGCATCTTTAGTTTCAGCGGGTTTTTTATGAACGATATTCACTACAGAATCTCGAAGCATTAAAACACGTATTTCACCTTCTTTAATTCTTTCTAAAAAAGGCATATCCAATAGCATTCCATTATCTCCTTCTAAATATTTAATACAATATTCTAAAAACTCTTGTAAAGTTTTTTCTTCCGTATGATTATCTCGTGCTTCTGTAAGTTTTAGTTTAGCATCTAATGGGATTTCTTTTTTATATTTTTCTGAATCAACAACTTCTACTCGCCAAATACCTTCTCCGGTAGAACCTCTATTTTGTTTAATAACACGTATTCCGTTTTTTAAACTTTTTGGAAATTTTTCTTTAAGGGTATTAAAATCATAGTACGTATAAACATCATCAGGAACAATATCTGAACCTTTTAATTTTTCAACTGAATTTTTAGCTCCATATGCAATCATAGCATCTGGATGAGGCAAACCTTCTACCCCATTATTTACTAATTCCCGCAACATTTGAAAATAACCTATTTCATTATCTAAATTTCCAGGGTTAACACGACTGATATAAGCATCGGATTTCTCGATTGTATGTCTATATATTTCACCTCGATCTTCATCTTTATAAAAAATTATTTCTGCTGACCAACCCCTTTTTTTTAATGAATCAATTATTGATTTTGAATCTTTTCTAAAACCATACTTTCCTTTGTCTGAACCCCCTCGAGCTTCAAAAATAATTACGTGTTTTTTCATTTAAATTTTATTAGGTGTAACACAATATTTATTGATCTTGTACCTTAATTTATTTTTCAACCAATTAAAAAACAAAAATCACAGTAATATCAACTTTTTTTATGATTATCGTTTGACACTCCCCTGCCTAAAGGCGAGGGGATTCTTGCACAACGCACGTACTAATGTACCACGTTAGCGTACATTGGCTCTGCCCGAGCCAAAATATTTTAAAATCTATGTTCTTTTAGCTTGGCTATCGCTAAAAAAACTAAACAAATATAGCCAAAAAAAACACAAAAATCAAAAGGAATTATAGCGTGCCATTCTTTCATCCCCTGTCTAAAAGGAGAGTATGAAAAACTGTGGGGCACTATGCTGCTTTTGAATATTCTAATTCAATTTTAGGGTACCATTTTTGGAATTCATCCTTGAGTCGATCATTCAATATTTTGGATCTAACCTGTAGCATAGAATGTGCTCCTTCTTTAGTCCACTGCATCTGTTGTTTCTTTGAAAATCTTTTGGAAACTAATACATTAACAGTTGATTCAACAAAGCTTGTAGAAATTGTGGCTCTGTTGCAAAGTTTGGTTTTTGATAAAAAAACACAAATCCTTGTTTTTTAAAACACTATTAAACAGAATATTACAAATCATAAAAAGTCAATAAATAGACTAAAAATAAAATTTGCAACAGAGCCACAAATGCTTTTTAAAATGTTTTTGGAGGAAATAAAAAAAGTGATCTTTAAACTTTATCTCAATAAAAGAATATAAATAAGCCAAGTAAATTTTTTGCTAAAAAACGATTAAACTAGAGGATACGTAAAGCTTCAAATGAAAAACAAGAAATAATCCTAAAAAAGCATTATAAATCTGGTTCGTTGACGTTTTTAACAAAAACAATCGTTAATCGGTTACTTAAAACAATAATAAAGCACTCGTACTAAATGTGTTATATGTTTTTTTAAAAAAAACTTAAAAAAGTTTGGTTTTCTCAAAGTGCAGGGGGGGGAAAACCCCTATAAAAATGTGATTTTTGAAAAATGAAAAAAAAAGATAAATTTTTAATACATTAATAATAAGGTGTTTGTGATTTTTTTTTTGAAATATGAAAAAAAACAAACTCGAGGTTAGTCGAATGTTATAATTTTAATTCCGAGAAAAGACAATCTGATCTTTTTCAAAATACAAACTGTCAACACAAATGAACCCAAAAAGGGCTTTATAATCTCTAGCAAAGAGATTCCTGTTTAACAGAAATATTGGTTAAGATAAAGATTAAAAATCTTTAGATATAGTACTAGGCTTGGTTTTCAGAAAATGAAAACAGCATTAGCTACAATAAAGAGATATGGGTCATGCGTATGTTTGAGAAAAAACAATTCGATATTTGGAGAGGATTTCCTGAAACTAAATTGAAAAGATTACAGGGTGAAATCTGTCTAATTCAAAATCAGTTTTATCGCTATAATTAAAATAAATGTATTGAAAGATAACAGAGAATATTCGTCTAATTTAAAATTTGCAACAGTGCTTAAAAATAAAACATAATAATAAGTGTAAAAATGACAACAATTAAAATAACAACAGTAGTATTAGCTATGCTTAACTATGTAAGTGTAGAGGCTGCAAGAGTACGCATACCAGTACCGTATGGCACAGAAGAAAAAATAATAAAGGTATTAGATTTACCTGATACCGAATATTTTAAACTAAAAGATGGCTCTTACTTTGACATAGGCAGTAAATATACCAAAAGTCATTTAGTATGGTTATCGTACAGCAATACAGAGCCTCAAATAGTGGGTTATGTAGCAAACGGAGATACGTATTTAGAGCTAAGTGCCGAGCAATTATTAGAAATAGAAGAAAATGCAAATGTTAGCATACCAAAAACAGGTAGTATTTCTTTTTTTGATAAGTATGTAGGTAAAGGCGTATTTGGGCTTTTGGGCTTATTAATACTTTATGGTATTTATAACTCCATTTTTAACAAAGACGAAGACGAGGAAGAAGAAAAGCAAGTGCAAACAGCACAATCATAAAACAAAAGGCTCTGTTGCAAATTTTAAGAATAGGTATGTATTTGTAAAAACGTAATGAAAGATTTCTAAGGACGCCATTTTGAAAGTACTGTATTAGCTATAGGGATATCCTCCTGAAATGGAGCGTCGGTTACAATGGTATCGTAAGGGTTATACTATAGGTACTTGGCAACTGGATGAAACTTATATTAAAGTAAAAGGAGTATGGAAATACCCATATAGGGCTATAGATAGTAAAGAAACCACATTTGATTTCTATCTCTTCCATACTCGTAACACTAATGCTGCTTATCGTTTTCTTAAGAAAGTATTGGGTAAATTCAAGACCTATGCACAACCATAAAAATAAATACAGAAAGATAAAAAAGATGAAAAAACAACCTATAGTAATCACAGAAAGCACGGATAGTTACGATAAACTAAAAGTAACATTGGAAAAAGTTTTTCCAGATTACGAAATCACAACTCCCCTAAACCAGTGGAGTATAAATGTAAAAAGAGAGAAGTGCGTAATAATAAAGAAGAAGTTTTGGAATGCCGTCTGTTTAGAATACAATCACAAGAAAAAAACAATAGAATTAGGGAGCGTATTTTCTAATCATCTTGCCGATAATTTTTTCAGGCATAAATTAGGAGGTTTTGTTGGGGTTTTACTAATGGAACCTACTTGGAGAAAGCTAAGAAAAGAAGTTTACGAAGTATTACAAAAGTAAATACCTTATAGATCAAGTATGTAACTTGTTTCGCTGGTGTAACTAAACCAAGAGGCACAGTAGAGATGTTGTGGTTTTCAATATACCAAAGCTAAAAACGGGCAAAGCCTCATCCCTTTTCGGCTTCTACTATGGGTTAGGGTTTAAAATTAATGAGAGATAAGATGTTTTAAGGTGTCAACAAAAGGATTTATATGAGTACAGAAATTAAAAAAATATCAATCAATATTTATTGAATTTTGAGTTTACACACTTTACGGGAGAGTGTCATTATAATCAAGAAATACAAAAAAAAACGTAAACACATAAAAAATGATTTGAAATCAGCAGAAAACTACGCTGCTATTTCTATTTACTTAAACATATGCAAGAAGAATTAGTAGAGATTATTTGGGAGGATATTTTAAAAACGTTTAAAGGAAAAAACCAATATCGCCGTCCTACGGATCTATGGATACAGCGGTTTCATGCTTTCAAATGTTTTGTAGCACAACATAAAAGATACCCCTTACACTCTGAAAACAAAGAATTATCCAGTTGGGTGTCGCAACAGAAAAGCACAAATAAAACAGGTAAAATATCTCAGATATGTGTGGAGATATTAAATGATTATGGTTTTGTTTGGGAGAGTTGTATCGAACAGCAGTGGAATACTAAATATGAAAACGTAAAACGATATTTAAAAAAACATAAAACCTTTCCTTATAAAAGCACCAATACAGTATTAGCTTGTTGGCTAATTAGGCAAAGAAGAGCAAAGAATAATGGAACATTATCTAAAGAGCGTGAGGAAAAATTAGATACTATTGGGTTTCTATGGACGGAACAAGATATTCTATTATCGGGATGGTTTAAGGTGTTTAGACGATACAAAGCTTTTGTAGAAAAACATGGTGATTTTCCTACTTGTAGAACAAGCAGTACTTTAAGCGCATGGGCATCTAGTGTAAGATATAAGAAAAAACAGGGAGAACTAAGCAAGCAGCAATTAGAGGCTTTAGATAGTATTAATTTTATGTGGGATGTTCTACAAATTGTTATTGATAAAAATTGGGAGACCAAGTATGAAGAATTAGAAACCTATATTAAAATACATGGTACTTATCCAGAAAGGAGTAACAAATCCTCTAAATTATTGCGGATATGGTATTATAAACAAACTGCTAAACTAAAGAACGGAGAATTAAGTATAGATCAAGAGAAAAGATTAGAAAAATTAAACTGGATAACGGCAGTAAACCTTCTATGGGAAACAAAGTACAACCTATTTATGGCCTTTATTGAAAAACATAAAATATACCCCACTCCTGTTACAGATAAATCTATATGTAATTGGGTGTCAACGCAAAGAATTTTAAAAAAACAAAATAAACTAAACCATGATCGTGAGGCAAAATTAGAAGCCATAGGGTTTATCTGGAATGCGGTTGATACGGTATGGGATAATACATGTGATCGTTTAATCCAATGGATAAACACACACAAAAGACCCCCTAAACATACAACAGAACGCTGTGCTAAAAGGTGGTATGTAGAACAGAAAAAAAGAAAAAAAGCAGGTCTGTTGTCAAAAAGGAAAGAACAAAAACTAGATAAAGTAATCCAATTAGAAAAAGAGCTTAGCAAAGAGCTACAAAATTTGTGACAGATTTTGGAAGCCCATAAATTCTATTTTTGAATTACAGAAAAAAAAGATGATCGGCTAAAAATATCCCTTTTTTCTTTCCGTCAAGAACTCATAAATTTGTTTAGCACTTTAAAACGTTCGTTTTACGGTACTCTAAAACAAATCAGACAAAGTATGTTAACTTAGTTCCTTTTATCGTTCTTTTTATTAGTTTTGTTAAATAACCTTTTACGGAACAGTTTTATGATTGTAGGATATGCAAGGGTTTCTACTCCCGAACAAAAAATAGAGTCTCAAATTGATTTACTCAAAAAAGAGGGATGTGAAAAAATATATACTGATATTGGTTCTGGTGTTAGGGAAGATCGTGAAGGTCTTAATGAAATGATTGAATATCTAAGAAAAGGGGACACTATAATTACCTATAAAAATGATAGAATTTTTAGGTCATTAAAAAACATGGTATCTCTTTATTGATAAATTCAATGAAATAGGAATTCATTTTAAGAGTATTAGTGAACCTGAATTCAATACTAAATCTGCAAACGGTAAATTTTTACTTCATATTTTTTCAGCAGTTGCAGAATTTGAAAGAAATTTAATTAGTGAACGTACTAAAGTTGGACTTGTTAATGCTAGGAACAGAAAAAAACTTTTAGGTAGACCAGCTGGAGCAAAAAAAGAAACTATTGATAAATATCAATTTGCCAAGCACCTTTATGATAATAAAAATACACCAATTAGTGAAGCATGTAAAAAAGCAGGAATTGGTAAAACAACCTTTTATCGAGTTGAAAAAGAACTACTGAAAAGTCCTTAATGGACATTTTTTACAATTTTTGGTATGAAGCCCATCTGAGCGGTACAGGCAATTATACCTTTAGTGAACCATCAATAAATTGGTGCAATAAATAAATTATTCAATGTATATTGCACTAGTTTTACGAAACCAGTTATAATACACCGTACATAGGAGTGCTTAATATTACCCCGCCCTACACTTCAGTATAAATTTCATCATATTCTGTAACTTTTTCCTCTTTTCTTATTTCATTCTATTTAGGTAAATTATGGTGTAATATAAAATAGTAGGATGTTAAAAAATCCCCAGAGTTTGATGTTTAGTAAGTGATTATTTTGGGGTAAATTGCAATTTTAATAGAGGCTTATCTAATATGTCAGAATTTTTCCGCTTTTTTAATAAATCTAAAGATGAAATTTTTCAAACTTCATCAATATCTTCACTTTCCTCTAAAATTCTTACCGGAAAAGAAGATTTAAAAAAGGTACAACCCTATTTAGATAAGTTAAAGGATACTTTAAATGCTAAAGATATAAATAATATAGCTTTAACTGGTGGGTATGGATCTGGTAAAAGTACAATTCTTAAAACATTTCAATATTGGAATAAGAAAGAGTATAATTTTTTAAATATTTCATTAGCTGCCTTTAATCAAACTAAAGTTAAAGAAAATTTTAAAGAACTTTATGATTTAAAAATCAAGAATGGGAAAACTGAAAAAGAAGCAGAAATAGAAATTACAAATGAGTTTAAAGAAACAATAATTAATAATGAAGAACTTGAAAGACAGCTTGAAATAAGTATATTACAACAAATAGTTTATAAAGTAAAACCTTCTAACCTTCCGGCATCTCGTTTTAAAAGAATATATAATACAAGTTCAAAAAAATTATTTTTTATCGGATTTTTATTTGTTTTATGGTTTATTAGTACCCTCTTAGTTTATAAGTTAAATTATTTTGAAAAAATATTACCTAATAACTGGAATTCTGATGACAACATAAATTGGTTATATATAACAACAATAATAATTTCTCTTTTTGGTATCGGTTATTTTTCAAAGTTATTTGTTGAGTTATTTAGCAATTCTAAAATTAACAAAGTAAATTTAAAAGGAGAAATTGAAATTGGAGATAACTCTAGTAAATCAATACTCAACGAACATTACGATGAAATTTTATATTTTTTTGAGAAAAATCCTTTAAATGTAGTTGTAATAGAAGATTTAGACCGTTTTCAAAACACTAATATTTTCACCAAGTTAAGAGAGTTAAACATTTTATTAAATAACTCGGATATTCTAAAAAACAAAAAAGAATACAAAATATTTGGTATAAAATTTCTGTATGCAGTTGGAGACGATTTATTTGATGATAAAAAAGAAAGAGTAAAATTCTTTGAATATATCATTCCAGTTATTCCATTCATAAATTCTTCAAATGCAGAGGAACAGTTACAAACCTTAATAAAAGAATCTGAATTAGAAGATAATATTTTTCATAAAGAATTTCTATCAGATATCACCACTTTTATTGATGATATTGATATGAGATTATTAATAAACATCTTTCACGAATTTGTAATTTATAGAAAAGTTCTTAATCCTGATATGATTAAAGGAAATGAGGCAGAGTTGTTTGCTATGATTACTTATAAAAACATTGACCCCGAAGACTACAATAAGTTAAATAGTAAAAAAGGTAAACTTTATAAATTACTAAGCAATAAATCAATTTATATTAAAGATTTAATTAAAGAAAATGATAGTAAAATTTCTAATATAGAAGAAGAGATAAAGAATATAAAAGAAGAAAACATCACAAGTATAAAAGAATTACGAAGTATTTATATTAATCAGATTACAACTAAATTCCCTGATATCCCTATTTATTTTAAAGAAATAGAAATTAATAAATTAACTGAGAATGACGAATTTGAAAAATTGATTGAAGATGAGAGTTTATCATATAGATATAGATATCAAAATCATTATAATAGTTCTAATGACATATTAAATTTTAATTTTTCAAAAATTGAAAATGAAGTCAATCCTAATTTTACATATAAAGAAAGAGAAGAGTTTGTTAATAATAAACAAAACAATAGAATAGAAATACAACAAAAAGAAATAGCCAAGTTAGAGAAACAAAAATCTGAAATCAAAAATTGGGATTTAAAACAAATATTTAGAGAAGTTGGTATTAACCAATATTTAAAATATTTTTCTAATAATGAGCTATTAAGAAACTTAATTTTAGAAGGTTATATCAATGAAAAGTACAACGATTATATTTCATTATTTCATGAAGTATCACTTACAAAAGAAGATAAAAAATTTGAACGGAGTGTAAAAAGTGGGATTAATGAGGATTTTGGTTATCATCTAACAAATATTGAAAATTTAGTAGATAAACATATAGGGTTAAAATACTTTGAAAGAAACGGGATTTTAAACTTTTCTTTACTTGACTTTTTGGGTAATAATTATAATAAATACTCAAAACAGTACGATTCCATAATTAATTTATTATCCAATGAAACAAATAGGTCTTTAGAATTTATAGAAAGATACATTAAAGATGAAAAGAGGCCTTTAGAAGTTTTTATCCAGAAGTTGGTTGAAAATTGGAAAGGGTTATGGGGATTTATATATAATAGAGGCTATAGTGATGATAAATTAGATATCTATTTATATTTAATGATTAGGTATGTAGAAATAGATACTATAATAGAAAATCAAAATAATGATTATTTATCACAATATATAGAAATTAGGTATCCGTCCGATAAAGTACGTTTAATTTTGTTTATTATACCCTGGTAATAATTCCTCTAGTTTTAGTACACTATGGTCAGGTAATTTTTCAAGAGTATCCGTAAGCCATTCTCTAGGGTTTATATTATTCATTTTGCAAGTTCCAAAGAAAGAGTATAGCATGGCTGCATTTTGAGCTGCCTTATGAGATCCTGCAAAGAGGTAATTTTTTCTTCCAATAGCCAGTGGTCGTATAGCATTTTCGATACGGTTGTTGTCCAATTGAATTCTTCCGTCTTCAAAAATAGTTAGGAACTTGTGGTATTGATTTACAAAATAAGTCATTGCTTTACCAATAGTACTTTTAGGTAATACCTTAAACTGTTCTTCTGTAATCCAATCTTTAATATTTTGGAGTAATGGTTTTATTCTCTCCAATCGTAAATTTTTAATTTTTCCGAAATCTTCTAGAGCGAGTTCCTTAATTTCTCTTTCCTGAAGATATATTTCTCTAAAAATAGCTAATGCTTTTTCAGCTCTTTTTTTATCATTCTTTACTGCATCGTGAAATTTTCTACGCGCATGTACTAAACACCCTGCCAATGTAATATTGGGATCAGCGCTTATATTGTCATATACAGTATATCCATCACACTGTAAATAACCACTATACCCCACAAGAAGTTCTTTAGGTCCGTTTTGTCCACGTCCTTTACGATAATCAAAGAGTACAAGTTTGCTAATGGGATCGTGATAGACCCATTGATACCCTTGATGAGAGCTTCCTTTTTTGTCACTATCCAATACTTTGATAGGGCTTTCATCGGCTTGAATATATCCAGAGCTCAATATTTTTTGTTTCAAAGTATTATATAGTGGTTCTAGTAACTGACAGCATCCAGCCATCCAATCACTAACTGTGCTTTGTGCTAGACTCCATCCAAAATCCCGTTTAAAAATCTGGATTTGACGGTAAAAAGGGAGATGATCCGCGTATTTATTTACCAGAATATGCGCTAATAAACACGCTTCCGCTATAGATTTCTCAATAGGACGACTTGGTAGTTCGGCTATAAGAATTCCTTGACCATCTGCTTTAGCGTATTTAGGACGAATCGTTCTTCTTTTTATCAGACTAGCCGGAGTATATTCTAGGGTTTCTGTAATTTCCTCTCCTATTTTTTCTAAGCCTTCAGTATCTTGCTCTGGTTCTATAATAACCTCTCGTACAGGTAAATGTTCTGGAAGTGCATTACGTCCTTGGTGTTTACTCTTTTCTCGGGTATAGGTAATGGTTTCTTTAACAGATTCTTCCTGTTGAATTATAGGAGTGTCCTGCGGAAATAAACTTAATTGATCTACTTCGGATTCTGTAATAAATTTCTCTGACTTAAAACCATTAATAAGTCTATAAAGCTCATAAAGCTGCTGCTTTAGGCTTCGGTTTTCGACCTTTACACTTTCGTATTCGACAAGTAATTCTTGATAAGTCATCGCCCCGAAAGTACAACGTTTTACTTAAAATCACCAAAAATAAGATCACTTTTTATAGCGTTTTTTTCTGTTAATATTGGTAATAGAAATACCATCAAGGAGTAAAACCAATTGTGAATAATCTAACTGTAGGCTTTCCACCTCAGGGCTATAAACAGGTAAATCAAAGCTACTAGATTCTAAGCGTTTGTAGTACAATACAAAACCTCCAGACTGCCAGTGTAATAA
>CAVYIL010000116.1:0-9668 GCA_963768325.1 uncultured Flavobacteriaceae bacterium
TAAAGGACATAAATTTGTCCATCCCTAAAGGAAAAACAACAGCTATAGTTGGTGCCAGTGGAAGTGGTAAAACAACATTAATGAAATTACTTCTTAAATTTTATGAACCTATTACAGGTAATATATCGATTAATGGTAACAACCTATCTGATGTTTCTCCAACAAATTGGAGAAGCCTTTGTGGAGTGGTCTTACAAGACGGTTATATTTTTTCTGATACGATTGAACGGAATATTACAACTGGTGATAAAGATATTGATCATAAGAAGTTACATCACGCCATTCATGTAGCTAATGTTCAGGATTTTATTGAAACACTTCCACTAAAATTAAAAACAAAAATAGGTGCCGCAGGGAATGGTATTTCTGGAGGACAAAAGCAACGGATTCTTATTGCCCGTGCAGTATATAAGAATCCTTACTTCATCTTTTTTGATGAAGCAACCAGTGCTTTAGATTCTGAAAATGAAAAAGTTATACACAACAATCTTCAGGGTTTTTTTAATCAAAAAACTGTAATCATAATTGCTCATCGATTAAGTACGGTTAAAAATGCAGATCAAATTATTGTACTCAAAAAAGGTGAAATAGTTGAGAAGGGAACCCACCAACAATTGGTTGAACATAACGCAGAGTATTTTAATTTAGTAAAAAATCAATTAGAACTAGGATCATAATTATGAATTTTAATATAGAAAAAGAACTAGATAAAAATCGATTTTCGATTGTAAAGTACGGGTGGTTTTTTATTTTAATCACTATTGGAATAGTATTGTTATCTATTGGTTTAATTAAAATCGAAGAGGAATCTGTTTTAGAAATGGTTTTACTATATTATTTTAGGTAGCCCAATTGGCTCTGTTGCAAAGTTTCTTTTTAACCTGTTTCTTGATTTTTTAAATCACAAACACCTGTATATGTTTAACAGCATCTTCAAAAACAATAATTTGTTCTTTTTTATCAAAAATGAAACTTTGCAACAGAGCCGCCCATCGATATACTCCATTTCTAATCCCATAATGTTTTTGGTAATTCATATTTCAATTCATCAGCTTGTTGCTTTATTGCTTTTTTGATTCTTTCTTTAGAAACTTCCTGATCTTCTAAAGCCATTGTATGCGAAGTTCGTTGCACAATAATTGTAGCTAGTTCCTCTGCTTTTTTTTCAATCATAACATCTAGGGCTTAGTACATGACAAAAATACAAAGCATTGATTTTTAATAAATTACTTGCGGTAATACTTTTATAAATAATTGATTATCAGTACACTATATGAATATTCACAACCTGTAATTACGATGAAGAAAACCAATGCTTATTCTAAAAGTACTGAATTAAACGCAGTATTGTCCGACTTTTTTCAGGGAACAATTAACAAAGCTCGTTTACGATTAATTTCACATTTTATTTGTGCCTTGTGTAAGGTTCAAACAGTGACCTTCAGCAAACTTGCGAATGGATTTGATAGCACCTCTAAGGCTGAGTCATCATTAAGACGTATTCAGCGTTTCATATCAGGTTACACATTGGATAGAGATTTAATTGCCAAGTTAGTATTTGGCCTACTGCCTAAACAAGAGAAATACATTCTTTCTATAGATCGTACCAATTGGAAGTTTGGGGAGTTAAATATCAATATTTTTATGCTTGGCATTGTATATCAGGGAGTGGCATTTCCCTTATTATTTACAATGCTTGCTAAACGCGGTAATTCTAATAGGGGTTTGAAGCCCAACCGTACGGAAACGTACGCTAAGAACATATATAACTGTATATCAAGATCTTATAATATTAAATATATGTTAATACATATGATTATATCCTTAAAATACTTCTAATTTATCCCAGTGGAATGGTTCGTGCACCAGTGGCAAACATCGCTGTAATTAACTTATATTCAGTAGTTGTGTTTTTGTAAATAAGTCTATTAATTGAGTTGTTCTTGTTTATAAAGATTTTATTTACACTTTTCTTTTTATTCTCATTTTTTCTAATACTCTTTTACCAAAATCTCTTAGTTCTCCTTTTGGCCCTACATATTTATAAAGAGTTTGACGAGAAATCCCTAATTCTTTAGATAATTCACTAACACTAGTGTCCCGATTTTTCATTGCTATTTGAGCTAATCGAATTTGATTTTTACTTAGTTGGAATTTTCTTCCTCCTTTCCTTCCTCTTGCTCTAGCAGCTAAAATTCCAGCCTTGGTTCTTTCACTAATTAATTCTCTTTCGAACTCAGCTAACGCACCAAAAATTCCAAACACTAATTTTCCAGCTGCTGTTGTAGTATCAATGTTAGCTCCTTTTCCACTTAATACTTTTAAACCAACATTTTTCTTTTCTAGTTCCTCTGTTGTATTAATAAGATCTCCTAAATTCCTTCCTAATCGATCCAGTTTATAAATGACTAAAACATCTCCAGGTCGTAACGTTTTTATACAAGCATGTAACCCTGGTCTGTCTTCATTTTTTCCAGAAGCTCTATCGGTATAAATATTTTCGTTATGGACTCCAGCTTCTATAAGTGAATCCATTTGAAGATCCAAAATTTGACTACCATCAGATTTTGAAACTCTTGCATATCCAATTTTCATGATTTTATATAATTCAAATGTGTAAAGCAAACGATCGTTTAATTGACAATCTGAAAAGTATCTATTTCATTGCTAATTCCTGTAAATTATCCCTTCAATTAAACAATGTAAATTATATCTAATAAAATATAGATTAATTTACTTAAAGTCATTATGTAAATAGTTTAAAAACAGGGGGTTAACTAGTTATTTGCTTCGTGTACTTATGACAATAATATTTAAAAAAGGAAAGTAATGTCTTTTTGTATTCTTAACGAAAAGTTAAAAAATATTGCTTAGCGTACGTTTTCGTACGATTGTATGCAGAACTTTCCTAAAATAAAAAAATAAGTATGCGTATAAACATAAAATCAGAAATATTTAAAGGCTATAATCAAATATTTCAACACATATATGTATTTTAATGTACTGATAAACAGTGTTTTAATTCCTTAGCGTACGTTTTCGTACGGATGGGCTTCAAACCCCATGTAAGTATTGATTTTTTAGTTGGTAAAAATTCTTTAAAATTAGATAAAGAAACCACTAAACGATTAGAAAGTATTTCTGAACTTTCTGATGAAAACAAAAATTTCGTGCTTAAAATGATTGATATGGCTCTCCAAAACTTTAAAACGAAACAAGCTTTTGCTCAATAAAAAAACCACAACAGTATTGCTGTGGCTTTTTATTTTATTACAACTATTTTAGGAAAAGACAGCTCAACCCTAACCCATAATAGATACTTCAAAACAATATTCCATTCTAAAAATAGATGCTATTTTTGTTAAGTTTTCATCATAAATTATTATAGATTCTTCAAAATGATTAATCTTATTAAGATTTATAATGAATAAAGAAAATGGACATAGTACTCTAAACTGTTCGTTATTATATTTTATATTAAAAATAATATTCTCATCATTATTGAATATTTTTAGATTATCTATAAAATAACTAAAGGCTTCTTTATACTTCTTGTCTTCATTGATATAAAGATTGTTGATAGAGTCATATATGCTAAATTCTTTTATTTCTATGTCATTTGAATTGATTGCTTTTTTACTAAAATTAGTATTAGAAATATCTTCAACTCCATGAAAAACACCTTTAATATTTAAAAAAGAATATTCTAAAAGAATCTTTTTTTTGTAATTACCAATTTTTAATTCTTGAATCCTCGATTTCATATCTAATGACATCCTTTAGCCTTCTTTTTAAATCCATCCATATCTTCTGGGATATGTCCTTTATGCTGATTATATTTACCTGGTTCTGTTGGATCTACTCTTCCTCCCTTTGAAGTTGCTGTATGAAGATGTTGTTTTCTTCCAAATTTATCTTCTTCATGCATAACTATAAACTTCCCTTTATACTCACCTTCAAAAGCCCAAACGTTTCTGTTTTCAAATGCATTATCCCAAACTTTTGTTGGCTTAGGAGTATTTACATTTTTAGGAATATTTAAATTTCTCTTTGCTTGCCTAAAAGCAGCTTTAAAACTTATTTGATCTGTCCCAAACGGATCAACCCAACTATTAGAATCAGCTACATACGCATAAAAATTCGGGTTATTTCCGTGCAATCCGATAGGATCTTGGCTCAAATAAAGCCCAGTATCAGGAGAATAGTATCTAAATCGATTATAAGCCAGTTCAGTTTCCTCATCAAAATATTGATTTTGCCAACCAAATGGAATAAAATTACTATCTCCTTTTATGGCTTTACCATAAATATCCAGTTCTCTCTCCCATACTTTTTTCCCATTTTCATCAAAACTTAGTATTGGTGTTCCAAGATGATCCGAAATTATAGAATAGGTTTTATCTTCAACAATTTTTGCCTGTGGCACAAAAGTACCTTCCTCAAAAACCCAAGTAGTGAGATTGCTAGTATCTTCTTCTTTATCTAAAGACAATCTACCAATATCATCTGCTACCGTTTTAGGTCTTTCAGACAGTGGATAACTAAACTCATGTAAAAGAACGTTGCCGTCGTAAATGTAACGGTTTATTTCATTTTTTGCAAGGTTTATTTTTGCCGTTCGCCTGCCAAGAGCATCATACTCAAAGGCTGTTACTCTACCCTTTGGGTCTTTTACGTTCTGTAGCAGACCATTGGCTTGCCATATGTATTGCCACTCGCCATATTCCCATTGGTTGGGTATGGTTTTGGGTTCTAAATCGGGCTTTTCAGGTTCTCCCGTAAAACCAAACAATCGATCTATCCAATAGCTTTTTTGTGGAGGAGTTTCGGCTTTCTTTTTTTCAAACTCAGCGAGTATTTGTTTGCTGTTGTTTTGGGTTTTTTTAATAAGGTTGCCTTCCTCGTCGTATAGGTAATGCCACTTGGTATCTTGCAATAATTTACCACCTTTGTCGTATTTGCGATCGTCTTTTTCTTTGGTTTTATAAAGATTCCCTACTTTGTCTGGTAGTTTGTAATCGTAACTACCGTCTCCATATTGTGCGCTTGCTAGGCTACCAAAAGCGTCATAGGTAAAGCTAGTACTGGTTTGTGCATTAAAATCTAATATTTTATGTAATTGATAGTTCGGGTTCCATATGTATTGGGTATTGCGGTAGTTGCGAGTTTTGCCATGTACATGATGTGCTCGCTGTCTGCCTTCCTCATCATAGATACGGCTACTAGTTATACCTCCTGTTACAATACGCTCTATTTCTTGACCTAGTGGATTGTACTGGGTTTGAGCTTGGTACGTACTAGTGCCATTTTGGGCTTGTGTGCTTATACATTGTCCTTGGGTGTTGTAGCTGTGTTCTATGTTAGCTCCCAGACTAGATGTTATTTGAGTACGGTTGCCATTCTCGCTGTAGCCGCTTTGTATGTTATAACCTTTATCTGTTGGTATCCCTGTAGCTTGCTGCTCGGTTACTACACGACCCCTAGCGTCGCGCTCTAAAACTACTTTACTATTAATGGTACGTGCTTCTATTAGCTGTCCATTTTTGTTATACGAAAAGGTTTCCCAAGTACCATCGCTATACTCGGCACGTGTTATTTGTCCTAATCCATTGTACTCGTACTCCGTATATTGATTATTAGGGCGTTCTACTTTTATTACTTTGCCAGCTCGGTCACGCCTGTAGAATCTCGTTAGGGCGTCGAATCCTGTTTCTTTTATAATCTCTCCATTTTTGTTGCGCAGAAATTCGTAGATTTCGCCATTCTCGTTTTTAATACTATTTAGCTGCTCCATTTTATCGTAATAAAATTGCACTTTACTGTCGTTTTCTTGACGCATTAGTAAACTACCTAGTGGTGTGTAGCTAAATTGTATGTTGGTTTTGCCTGTAAAGGCTTCTATAACCTCGTTATACGCATTGTACTTTAGGTTGGTCTGATCTTGTCCATCACTCTCTACACTGGTTACCCGACCCAAAGCATCATACGTATAGCTTTGCTGGATTTTACCGTTGTTGCTTATATTCATTACTTCCCCAAGGTGGTTATATACCCATGTGGTTGTATTGTCGTCTTGGTCTGTAAAACGCTTCAAATTGTGTTGCTCCGTATACTCTAGAAAACTTTTTTTCTTACTGTTCCGTATTTGATTTACTAACTGCAGCTCGTTATACTCTAGTACCGTTAGGCTATTATCTGGCTCTATAATACTGTTTATTAAATGGGGGCGGTCTCTTTTATAGGTATAATGACGCTTGTTCCCTTCGGGGTCTATCGATATTACTAACCGATCTGCATCGTTATACAAAAATAAGGCGCTATTGCCATCAGGATAGACGATACTGGTTTGGTTACCTAGCTCATTATAGGTGTAGCCTGTAACATTTCCTTGGGGGTCGATCTCTCTAAAAATCTCCTTGTGCTCTGTGTACTCGGTATAGCTACTATGTCCTCTACCGTTTTTTATCTCGGTTACTAAACCCTCTGGGGTGTAGTAGTAAAATGTTTCTATACCATTGGCATCGATTATCTTGTTATAGCCCTCTTCTGTATGGTACTCCATCCATCCTTCTTGCCAGCCATTATCTCCCCACGTGTGGATGCATTTGGCTTTGGTGCCTGTATCTTGATACTCCCAATAAAAGGATTGCCCATTACGGTCGGTCTTTTTAACTAGCAGATGTTCTTGGTATTCCATAGTGGTGGTTTGCCCTAGTGCGTCGGTAATACCTATCATATTCCCTAGCGTATCGTAGCTGTAGGACACCATAAGCTTTTCTGTTCTTGTGGTTTCTAAGAAAACCCTTCTTACAAGACCTTGTCTGTTGTAGTCTAACAGAATGGTTCTGTTGGAGGCGTCTATAATTTCAACAAGCCGATCGTTTCGGTAAATAAATTGCATGGCAAAGCCACGAAGGTCTTCTATTTTTGTAAGCTTGTATTGGATGTTATCATAGTCTGTGATTTCATGTGCAAAGTGGTAATAGCGTTCCTCCTCGTGTGCATAGGCTATAAAATCCCCACTAGAGGTTCTGCTAAGGGTTGTTTTTTCTTGGCGTAGGTAGTGGGATTCATTGTGCTTTAGCATTGGGAAGGATACCATCCTACCATCATCAAAACGAAGCCCTAGTGCTTCTTGTTCAGGAAAAAAATCTACCGATCGGTCGTACTTAAAGCTTACTCCGTGACCTAACAGACCCATATAATCAGAGTCTGAGTCCCAAACACGTTCCCAAGCAAAGGGAATAGGACTTTGTAACTCAAAATCTACTCCTTCGTATGTTACTGCTCCTGTTACTAGATTTATCGGTTCAAATCCTAGCTTACATAACCAACGGCTCATTTTATTGGAGCCTTTTCCTATTTTTTTAGCTGCCTTGTTTGCTATGCGTCCCAATTTTCGCATTACCGCACCAAAACCAAAGCTCGTTACCAAACCTGTTACCATCCCTCCCCAATCAGGACTGTATGGGGCTCCTACAAATACAGGTGGCCCCGTAGGGGTAGCTATGGAAAAAGAGGTGGGTGCATATGGGGGGGGACAATTTTTTTGAATTTCTTTTTACCCGGTTGAATCGATAACGGAATACCGATGTCGTTACAGCTCATAAGCATATGCCCTTTGGGGCTAAGACGGGAGCCGTCGGCATACACCGTTTCACTTGAAAAAAAGTTCAGTGCTTCTTCGTGTCCGATAATGGGTGCTAGTACAAATGGACTCGCTATAGGAATATGATACAGCGTAATGAGAACGCCACTGGTATCGGATACTCCTCGTTTAATGCCGTTTATATGTACCGTGCCTCCTATAAAGGGAACATAGTCAAAAGGGTCTAAAACCATCCCGATAAAGGGCTGGAAAGGATTGTATGGCGGGAGGGTTGTAAAATGGGTGTCCATGCCAATAATAGGTGTAAAATGAGAATCTGCAAGTAAAGACATCGTGCTTTTTAATTTATTGGTGTTATTATTTCTTGTTCCATTGCTTTAATTTTTTTAGCTAGGTTTTTTCCCATGACTTCCCAGTTTTCATCAAACAGTTGGGTCAGGTACTGGTGTACTTCTTCCCTTTTACTAAAGTTTTCCTTGGTGTTATCTTCCCTACGCAACATATCCATATAGTGCTTGGCGATATATGGAAACTCTGTGGTTTTTAGAATAGCATCGTCTATGGTGGTACAAAATGGATAGGCTTGGGCTGCTAGAGCTTCTGCTTCTCCTGTTTTTCTCTGTTGTTGTAAAACAATCAGTGCATTTTTATAGGCGGTAAGTGCCACTAAATGCTGCTGGTACTCTTGGGCTAATTCGGCTTGTTTTACAAACCATTCTTTGGCTAGCGATCTTTGTTTTGTAAAACTATAATAGGCTGCCTTATACCCGTAAATCTGCAAGACAACGCCTTGTAAATTCTTGTCTTCTGGGGATTTTTCGCTGATAGCAATACCTTTGTCTAAAAGGGTTTCTAAGCGTTCCGAATCTTTAAAACCAAACAAAAAGCCTGCATAAATAAGATGGGCCGATACCCAAAAGGGCAGGTCGTTGGTGCTTTCTGTGATGCGCAATCCTTTTTTCGCCCCAATTTATTAGTGCTTCTTTATCTTTGGATTTGGTGGCTTCACTCATTTTTTGGCATGCAGTTTCTAAATGCTACTTGTGGGTCGTTAGCCGGTTGCTTCTTGGGTCATAAGAGCGGCATAGCCTGCTGCCATATCTTGATTTTTAAGCCTTAGGCTTTGCATAACAAATGGTAGGTCTTCTCTGCTAAATAGGGATTCAAAGAGCGATTCCTTTTTGTAGTCTGTAACAACGATGCCTATGTTTTTGGGTAGCTGTTTTAAAAGATTGCATAGCCATAGACATAATGTGCTATAGCTCGTTACTTCTCTTGGGTTAATGCCTAAATACATGGTGGTATTTTGTCCCTTCAAAAGCTTTAAATTGGGTAAGCAGTTTTACCAAAAAGGCATCTGCTTGTTGACCCGATGTTGTAGATAGCTTGTTAAAGCTTGCTTCTAACCCGTCTAATGCTTGCCATTGCAATTCTGGATATTTTTCAGCGTCTTTTTTAAAGGCTACTATCCAATCTTTTGCCAGTTGATACGAAAACGTTTCTAGCGACTGAAAATCTGTTAGCATTACAACTATTGTTTCTGCTATTTTTCCGTGGGGGGAGGATTCTAATTTATAAAAACCGTTTACCAATGGTAAATCTGGCTCTTCAATAAGCCAACGGATAAATTGAGCATTGGGTTTTAATGCTCTTTGTTGTATCCAAAAGTCTTGCAAATAGTTTATGCGCTGTGCTATGGGATTATGTTGATTGTTCATGGGTTAATTTAGATTTACAGCTGTAGTTCCTTTTACATTGGTTATTTGCTTGGCTTCTATGTCGATGGTTTGTTTCGCATTTATACTGGTGGCATCTGAGGAGCTTGTTATTTTTGGGGATTCTACTTCTATAGAAGAGTCGCTTTTTTCTTTGATTTTATCGGTTCCTATAATGGTTACTTCTTTGCTTTCTATGTGTACTTTGTCTTCTGCTATAATATTGATTTCTTTGGATTTTACGGTTATGCTTTTAGGCGAGGTGATCACAATGGCTCCATTTACTGTGTCCATAAAAATGAGGTTCTCCTTCTTATCGGTCATCTTAATGGATTCGGATCCTT
>CAVYIL010000117.1:0-6716 GCA_963768325.1 uncultured Flavobacteriaceae bacterium
AGCCAGAATTAGTAATGAAAGTTTAAAAGCGAATGCCCTGTAATAACTCAAGATTTGTTTCTCCAGACATTTTAATTTGTGTTATTTTTAAGCCAGAAGCTATTATTAAATTAAGAGGTCAATAATAAAGGATTTATATGGTTTGATGGTCATAATTAAAACGATTCTAACAAATTATTCTACTTGTTTTAATCGTAATTACAATTCAATTACTCCACTACAAACTTTTAATCGTATAATTTTTTTAACTGATTGCATTACCTGTTTTTTATAGGCAGAATCTGTTTTAATCAGAGTAAGTATGTCTTTCAGTATTTTTTCTTCATTCTGGGGCATAAGAATAAGGTCACAACCAGCTTTAGAAGCGAGTAAAGGGGCGTTGTCTAGAATCGTTACTGCTTTCATGATATTTAAAGCATCTGAGATAATAACTCCCTTAAAACCCATTTTTTCTTTTAATAAACCAGTTATAATTTTTCTAGAGCAGCTAGATGGTAAACTATCCGTTTCATAAGTCGGATTATTTTGGATAGTAATATGTGCAACCATGATAGATAATACCCCGTCTTTAATAATCTTTTTGTAATTATCTACTTCTTGTAACTTACCATCTATATAGACACTTTGTTTATGTGTGTCACCTTTTACTAGACCATGACCGGGAAAATGTTTTGCAGTAGCGATAATACCACCTTCTTGTGTGCATTTAATAAATCGATTAGCTAAATTTATAACAGAATCTTTATTACTGCCATAACTTCTGGATTTTATAGCTTCGTTATTTGGACTAATATCTAATACAGGAGCATAATTATGATGTATTCCAATTTCCCTAAGTTCAGAATTAATAATGGAAACAATAGAATCTGATTGTTTATAGTTTTTAATATCAATAGTCTTACCTACATCTTTGGAGTCATTGATTCTTTTGTAAAGTAAACTAGGTTCTGCATCTAAGCTAAACAAAAGTGGTAGAGAGTTGTTTTTTGAAGAAATAGCATTTAATTTCATAATATTTTCAGTATGTGCTTGTTTACTTCCTTTTAGAAAAAGAACACCACCAATACTTTTTTGTTTGACAAGTTTATTTACAATAGTTTCTGATCTTCCTAGCTCACCAGTTGAGGTAATTATCATCTGTGCTATTTTTTCATGATTTGTTAACGTGTTAAAAATAGAATCTACGGAGTATTCTAAATTAGAATCGTATTTGTAAAAGTCTTGTAAATTAAATTTTCTAATTTGTGCGGTACTGTAAAAACTGAATAATAAAGTTAATATAGATGTATATAAAAGATGTTTCATAGGTCAATAGTTGTGGTTAATAGTGAATTATACTTCTATTGGGACATTTTCTAATTGCCCCCATTCGCTCCACGAACCATCATAGATCGAAATGTTATGAAATCCAGCAAGTTCAGCAGCCAAAAAAAGGATAGATGCAGATATTCCAGAGCCACAAGTAAATATCATTTTCTTATTTTTAACATTAATATTAGTAAAAATATTCCTTAATTCATTCGTAGGGAGCATTTTCCCTTTTTTTAACACATTTTTATAAGGTAAATTTACTGAATTTGGGATATGTCCACCTTTTAAATTTTTTCTAGGTTCTGGATCAATTCCTTTAAACCTACCAATTGATCGAGCATCTATTGTTATAGAATCCGTACTATATATTTCTTTAAGGAGTGTTTTAGCATTAGTTACAAGTTCAGGTACGTGTTTCGCTTTAAAATTTCCTTTTTTAGCATCCAACAAACTATTATCTATAGGTTCGCAAGGTAAATTAACATTTTTCCATGCTGGTAAACCTCCATCTAATATAGCTACATTAGTATACCCCATAGTCTTAAACATCCACCAAACTCTGGGGCTAGAGTATATCCCCAAATTATCGTAAACAACTATTTTATTATGAGAGCAAATCCCTAATGATCTGCAAGATTCAGTGAAAACTTCTTCTGAAGGAAGCATATTTGGTATTTCATTTGTCTTGTCAGAAAAGGAGTTTTTAATATCAAAAAAAACAGCATTTTTTATTTTTATACCTGAATAATTAGATTCCGTTGGATTGCCAACCTTTTTTATGCTAGCATCTAAAATGACAAGATCGGGATCGTCTAAATGATCGGAAAGCCAATCAATCGAAACTATTGGTTGTGTGGTTTTTATCATATTATTTATATGTTATTCAATAGTATAAGTTTGTTGGGTATTAATTTAGTTTATCGGTTAATTTTTTAAATATATTTTTAGGGTCTTTATGATCATAAAGAATGGCGTATACAGCATCGATAATTGGAGTTTTAGCTCCTTTTGATTGATTAATAATATATGCGCTCTTGGTAGCGTAGAATCCTTCGGCTACCATACTCATTTCCATTTGGGCACTTTTTACTGTATATCCTTTCCCTATCATGTTTCCAAACATTCGATTTCGAGAGAACACAGAATATCCAGTTACTAATAAATCTCCCAAATAAGCAGAATCATTTATGTTTCGTTTCATTTTATGAACTTTTTTAATAAAACGCTTCATCTCTCTAATGGCGTTGCTCATTAGTACGCTTTGAAAATTATCCCCATAACCTAAACCATGTGCAATTCCAGCAGCAATAGAATAAATATTCTTTAGCATAGCCGCGTATTCAGTTCCAATAATGTCGTCACTAATTTTGCATTTAATATACTCACTATTTAAGGTGTTGACCATTATTTCTGCTTTTTTCTCGTCGTTACAGGCTATAGTAAGATAAGAAAGCCGTTCTAAAGCAACTTCTTCTGCATGACAAGGACCTGTGATTACTCCAATATTATCTAAAGGGATATCATATTTTTCATGAAAATGTTCTCCTACAATTAAACCTGTTTCTGGAACAATTCCTTTGATAGCAGAAAAGATCGTCTTGTTTTCTAATGAATAGGTGAGTTTCTTTAATTCATTATGTAAAAAAGCAGAAGGGATTGCGAAAATTAGATAATCAGCGTACTCTACGACCTCATTGATGTCATTAGTTAGCTTTAATTGATCTAATTTAAACTCTACAGAGCTTAAATAGTTTGGGTTGTGTTGTTGCCTTTTGATGTGTTCTAGAGCATAGGTGCTTCTCATATACCACCCAACTTCGTTTAGGTTTTCTGTAAGCATTTTTACGATGGCTGTAGCCCAACTACCGCCACCTATAACTGCAAATTTTAATTTTGTATTCATGTAATGTAATTAATGTCCAAAAGTAGGCAAAATACTATTTATAATAAACAATTGATAATCCGTTGTTTAATATTTTGGCATAAGTTTTGGTTAGTTTCATTGTAATTAAATTTTATGGCTTATGAGAATTTTAAAACTACTTTTTTCTTTTATACTAATTTCAACCTTATTTGTTTCTTGTGTAGTGGATCCAATTGTAGATGATGTATACGTAGATCAATCAACAACAAATTTAGAAGGGTTACTAAATACTTTTGATATTTGGTATGTTGATATAGGGCGTACAGAAGGAATTGGAGAAATTCCTTTTTTACAAAAGGCTTTTACAGTTTCTTTTCATAATGGTTTTTTATCCGCTAATAATAATATCATAGGTATGAAAAATCAAGGCAATGGTGTAAAAGTAGGGTATTACAATACTGGGGTAATGGAATTGGGTATTGATCATGATGTTTATGGTTTTTATGACCTTATTGTGGATCAAATTTCTAGCAATGAAATAAGACTTTATGACTCTATTACCAATACAAGTTATTATCTGCAAGGGTATCAAAGATATGAGTTTGATTATGATAAGTTGTTTTATGATAATATACATTTTTTCTTACAAGAATATGAAACATGGGAAAAGGTGTTTACAAGTTCTTTTGGTATATTAAATGAGTTTGATAACGAAAATTTTTTGAAGTTTATGGGTGATGGCTCTGTAAATGATTTCAAAAGTTCAAAAGATTTAAACGGCTCACCGATTAATTATCTATTTTATGATTATATAGGAAGGTATAATATAAGTAATATTTCCGCTAATTTTTATAGAAAAAAATTAACTCTTGATTACGATTATTTGGGTAATGAGTTTTTTGAGTTGACTGTTGTTAGTGACAATACGATCGAATTACTCCATCAAACTTCTGGTACAATATATAGGTTTGTTGGGAAAGGTAATATCCAATTTAAAAGAGTAAAAAAAGGAATATCAAAACCTCTTATAGAGAAGAATAGATTTTAATAGTTAGGAATTTAGAAAAGTACTAATTGCATAATTTTCAAGAAGCTTTAGGAACTGTAATAACGAGCAATGATCTAAAATGGGTGGTTGTAAGTAATCTATTTATAAAAGAGGATATAAAAGATTAACCAAATATTACTTTAAAAAGTAAATTTGTTTTATATATTTGCGGAATCTAATGAGAACGGGGTTTTTATAAATTAGATTACTTTTTGAAAATTTTGTCTAGTTTTTTATCGAGTTTAAGGTTTGATAAAAAACAAATGACTTAAACATAGGCAGATACAAATAAATGTTTTTGTATTGACCAAACCGATAAATTGTAAAAGTTTCAATTTTAATTGAAGCTTTTTTTTAAAGATGTTGTGTTGTCCATGCAATTTGCATGGTGGTTTAGTGATAAACCGGTGAGAAGCTTTTCCTGAAAAAGGAGAGGCTTTTTTATTTTCTACAGATATAATACACTATTTTTAATTATGGGTTTACCGTAATAAAAACATTCTTTTTTCTCTATTGCATATATTTAAAAAAATAAGACACTTTCTTTTTACAGTAAATTAATAAGGAAAATGGTATAATTTAAAAGAGCCGCTTATGAGTAGCGGCTCTTTTGAGTTTACCTGTTCATTTTTATAGTTGAAAATAAACTAATTCTTTTTTTATTTTACTTCTATAGTATTGTCTTTCAGTTTAAAGTACAATGATTGACTCACATCTATTTTTAATGTTTTACAAATATTTTTGGAAAGAGCAAGTATATTATCTTTATTAGATGCTGCAAAATGCAAAAGAATCTCTTTTCCATCATTTAAAATTTTAATCTCGTCCCCTTTTTTAAATCCTTTACTAATTGAATCTGGAAGTACTATAGGGTTTTCAACTTCATTTGCTAAAAGTTCTTTTAATTCTTCTTTATATTTACCTAAACTATCATCAGCATAATTTTGAACTGAAAATTTTTGTATCTGATTATTAGAGTCTATAACAGTTTTTAGTATAAAATGATTTTTCTTTCCTTTTTGGATTAAAATATACTTGTTGTAAATAAGGTCACGAAGAGATAATCGGTATGAGTCATTGATTTTTTTTCGATTTATCGAAATAGAATTTTGCTTCAATTCTCTTCTTGCCTCACCATTAGATTTTAAAAATCTAGTTTTATCTACTAATAAATTAATAATATCAATACCATTTTCTACATCCTCTCTTAAGATTTCTTGGCAATCAATTCCATCGTATAATACTTCGAAAATCTTTTCTTTTACTTCTTCTAAATCCTTTCCAAAAAGTGCTTTACTAGCAATTAATACATTGTCTAAATCTTCTTGAGAATGTACCAATACCGTAATTTCATCCGCTAGTCTTTTCTGAAGAGTTCTCTGATGTGGTGCTTCTTTATGTTTCTCTACAATATCTTTTATTTCTTCTTGTGTTAAAAAAGTAAAAATCTTTATATATTTTTCAGCATCTTCATCACTAGTGTTTAACCAATATTGATAAAACTTATAAGGAGATGTTCGGTTAGGATCAAGCCAGATGTTACCTCCTTCAGATTTTCCGAACTTAGAGCCATCAGATTTAGTAATTAATGGACAAGTCAATGCGTAACCTTTTCCGCTACTAATTCTTCGGATTAATTCAGTACCTGTAGTGATATTACCCCATTGATCACTGCCTCCCATCTGTAGTGTGCAGTTATATTTTTTGTATAGATGTAGAAAATCATATCCTTGTACTAGTTGGTATGTGAATTCTGTGAAAGACATACCTTCTGATGATTCTAGAGAAATTCTGTTTTTTACGGAATCTTTAGCCATCATGTAATTAATAGTTATATGCTTACCTACATCTCTAATAAAATCAAGGAAAGAAAAATCTTTCATCCATTCGTAATTATTTAATAATACGGCAGCATTAGGAGTGTCACTATCAAAGTCTAAAAATCTGGATAATTGAATTTTTATAGCTTCTTGATTATGAAGAAGTATTTTTTCATCCAAAAAGTTGCGTTCTGCAGATTTCCCTGAAGGATCACCTATCATACCGGTGGCTCCACCTACTAGAGCAAAAGGTTTATGTCCAGCTCTTTGATAATGGGCTAATAACATTATTGGAACTAGATTTCCGATATGTAATGAGTCTGCTGTAGGGTCAAAACCAATATAAGCAGACCTCATTTTTTCCATAAGATATTCTTCTGTACCAGGCATTGCATCGTGTACCATACCTCTCCAACGCAGTTCTTCTATAAAATTTTTAGTCATTTTATCGTATTTCAATTAAGATAGAACAAATATAAAAATATGGATAATATTGAGCTATCAATAAAGCATAAATCCCAAATATGATTAATTTAGTCGCATAGAAAGTAAACTATGATATTGGTAACAGGTGGTACAGGTCTAGTGGGGGCTCATTTATTAGTAAAATTAGCCCAAGAAAATCAACTGATAAGGAGCAATATATTTAACTGAACCAGTAGATTAGATAACA
>CAVYIL010000118.1:0-9722 GCA_963768325.1 uncultured Flavobacteriaceae bacterium
CGAACCTTTTTACTAATCTCACCCATTCGTAAGGTGATTTCTGAAGTATACTCCCCAATCTCCAACTGTCTAATAGCCTCTGTAATGCCCACATAAAAAATTTGTGTGTTTTGGTCTCCTGTGGTAATATTTGTTGTTAACCATGTTTCGGTTTTTTCGATAATAAAATCTGTGGAGGCCCTAACCCACACTTTTTTGGGGTTGGGTATAAATCCTATTTTTTTATTAAAGGTAAACTTAAAGGGTTCTGTCGGAACCAATAAAGAATCAGGTGTTTCTGTTTCTCCCTCTATTACCAAACTAATCGGAATGTATAAAGATTTATGTGGAGACTTTACCGTTATTGTACCTTCATAGGATCCAGGGTCTAACCCCCGCACGGACACCCCTATAGGTATATTTTTGTTTCCTGTAGCGGGGGTGGTATCTAATTTTATCCATCTTTGGTTTTTCGTTAATTCATAGGATTCTTCTGATGTTATTTGTAGGGTCTGATCAGGGGGTAATTGAGTATTAATTTTATGGCTGAAATAAAAAGATTGTGGGCTAATACTGGTATATATGTATTGCTTAACTTCTAGTGATATAGTATATGTTATTTGTAATTTATCAATAAGTCCTCCCCCGTCATTTGGAGTAAATCTTTTATATATTTTTATAGTACCATTGTATTCCCCCTCTGATTGATTGGAGACGTTTGTTTGATTTAGATTAACTGTTAATATTTCCTTTTCTACATCTAAATCAACAAATGCCCACAGTGGTTCTGTTGTGTAATGGGATACCGTATAAAGATCCTCTTCTTGATTAGACACTGATACTTTACGTGTTATATCCGCAGGTAGTGGGTCGTGTGGTTTGTAGGTAAAATTAAAATCTTCCATTTTTTTTAGAATTGTTTAGCGTTGGTTCTGGATTGTTCTATTTTTTGTCTTCGTGTCTGTATACTTTGTATTTCATCGTCTCCGATTAAGGTTACAGCAGTAACACCTTGCTCTACCATACGATCCACCGCAGCTGCAAACAATAACATCGCTTGGTTACTTTGGTTGTCCATAGTAGAGGATTCATTTTGTGGGCTTAATTGCGGTTTAGAATTGGACGGCGTGGTATATCCCCCATCGGCAAAGGAGGCATTTTTGTTTTGTCGTTTAGACTCCAAATAATCCATAATTTGCGGAATGGCAGGATCCGAACTGGTCATCACATAACTGGGTATTACGTATTCATTAGCGTGTACCGTTCCTGCTACTTCATGTCCTGTGTGATCCTTAAAACCTATACCTTGGGTATATCCGCCTTGTGCATAATTATTGGGGTCGGGCAAAGGTTGGTTTTTTATCGTGTTGATCTGTATTGCTCCTAAGGTTCCAACTATTGCTGCAGCAATAGTAGCTCCAACAAAATTTAATTCTGCATAAGCTCTCATAATTGCAATAGAAGTGTTTGCAATAGTACTAGCAATACCCATTGCACGCTCTCTTTTGGCTTGTTTGTATTCAATCTCTGCTTTTTTCTTTGCTAGGTCATTGTCTAGTTTTTCAATTTCTTTGTTATAGGTGTCTTGGTTTATAATCCCTGCATCTAATTTTTTCTTTAAGTTTTCTTTTTTCTTTTGGTTTTTCTTTTCGTAGTTTTCTAGTTCTTTTTTTTCGTTAGCTGCTACAAAATCATTGTACATGCCCCAAACTTGTTGTAAACCCGACACCACCATTTCGGCGGCTTTTATTTTTTGCTGTACTGTGTCTAGGTTATTAAAGGTGTTTTCCCAGTCTTTAGCGGTGTACCCAAAAATATCGGGTCCTTCTCCTTCTTCTTCTTCTGGCTCTTCTTCTGTAGTATCCTGATCGTCTTCGGTTTGTTTAATACCTATCTCGGACAACTTTTGTTTTACCTCTTCTATACGCCCGTTTAGTAATTCTTTTTGCTCATCGGTTAGCATTTTATCTGCTAAGTTGATACCTGTATCTTCCCCAGATATTAAGGACTTCATAACATCCACTTGCTTGTTTAAAAAGATTTCTTGGTGTTCTAATTCACTATTTTCATACGTTCTATGGATAGCAGATTTGGCGTCTTTTAGCGTTTTTATGCTCTCGAGTTCTTTTTGGCTCAAGGTTTCTTGTAGCATCTTTTTTGCCTGTGAAATACTTGTTATTGCTGCAATTTCATTGTTTCTAGCGATTTCTCGTATGATTTTCTGCTTTTCGTAACCTTTTGTAAGATTTTCTAAATGTGTCTGAATTGCTTTGTTTTCAAATCTTGTAATATTGGTTTTATGTTCCAATTCCAATACTTCCAACATTTTTAATTCGGAAGCTGTCATCTGGTGGCGTTGCTTATCATGTAATTGTGCTTGCCGTAACCGCAATTGATGTCCTTCTATTTCTTGTACTATATAGGATTTGCTCCGTTGTGTTAACTTAATCCTAAAGAGCTCTTCTTCTATCAAGCGTTCTTGGCGTGCTTTTTCACTCTCCTTTTGAGCTTTAGTTGCTGCTTTTTGTCGTATGCCAGCTAGCGTGTTATTTTTTTCTATTTCTTTATTTATCTCTAACTGCAATTGTACATCAGACAGATTTTTAATGTTTTTAATTCTTAACTTTCGAGCGGTTTGCTCTATTTCAGATCTGGTTACTATGTTTTTTTTGTCATTATCTAAGCTGTTTTTTTGGGCTTTACTTTGCTGTTGTAAATTTTCGACATAATCATCCGTATAAACTGCTTCCTTATGTATTAATTCTCCTATACCAGCCATTTTACGTTTATTTGCAGTGTCGATTATGTCAGCAGATGCAGTACTCATGCCCGTATATTGTTTAATGGCCGCCGTTAGATAATCATACCATTTAACATGCTCTTCTAATTCTGAAGCTTCTAACTCTCTACGTTTTTTTACAGTTTCATCAATCAATTGTTCTAGGGCTTTTTGTTCTGCCCTTTTTTTCATCACTTCAATATATTTTTCAATAGATGCAGTAGCTTGTTTGGTATTAATATTCTCTAGTGTAAGGTTTCCTAAATATTCAGGTGCTAGCTCGTTTAATCGTTTTATTGCTGCGGTTCGTTGTTCCTTGCTTAATTTTTCGTTTTGGGCTACTATCAGTAATTTTTTAAGAGAAGCTTCTTCTTCACCAAATATACTGGCAGCCTTTTTCTTTGCTTCTATTAGTGCCTTTTGTTCTCGTGCTGCGGCACTGGTGTTTTTAGAAAATAGGGCAAATGCTGTTATTGCTGCTGTTATTGCGGTAACGAGTAAACCGATTGGGTTTAGTTTGGTAGCAATAGAAAAAGCTTGCATGGCTATGGTTGCTTTTTTGATATTACCCGACAATAAGGCTACTACTAATTGATAAGCTAATATACCTACTCTGGCTAGTGCTGTTCCTGCGGTATTGGCTCGTAGGGCTATCGTGTTTAGTAGGGTGCTTTTAGTGGCGTTCCCTGTTAGTAGAGCCGTTAATTTTACTGCTGCATTATAGGAGAAATAAGCCGTTGTCCCTACAAGCAGCATTTTTATAATCGTGCTTATGGTATTGCGTAATTTTATAATGGAGTTGTCTGCTCCTTCGCTTAATCCGATTAGTTGCATAAAATAGGATAAGCCGTCGGCTAATTTCAGTTTTAAACCATTCCATATCAGACTAAATGTACTGGCGGTATCGGTTAGTTGTAGCCATACCGTGTTTAGGCTCTCATTGGCTTTTATTTCTAATATTTTAGATTTGGTGTAGTCATCGGTCGCCTTGGTGGTGTCTTTTAGAGTTAAATCTATATTGTGCAAATTGGCTAGGTATTTTAGCCCTGCGTCTTCTCCAGGCCCTCCAAAAATATCGGCTATGGCTTGACCTACTAATTTGCTTTGGGGTGGCAGGGTAGACATACGCTTAGAGATATCTTGTATAACCTGAAAAACTGTTTTTTTACCACTTGTGATTTCTTCGCTTATTGTTTTAGAACTAAGACCAATAGCATCTATAGCTTCTTTGGTAGATTTGGGCATTTCTCGTAATCGTAAGTTTGCTTCTTTTATGGCGTCTACTCCCTTGTCGGAGTAGATCCCTTTTTTAACTTCCTGTTCCATTAGTTTAATGGATTGTTCGGCACTTAATCCTGCTTCTTTTAATAGGGCTGGGTATTCTCGTACTTTGTCTAAAAATTCGTCATTGGCATTGGCACCGTTTAAAAAACCTTTCTGGATTAATTCTAATGCTTGGTCAAAACTGATCTCCATATTTTTGGATAGGGCGTTTGCCGATTCGCTCATTTTTTGGGTGTCTTCCTCAAAGGTTTCGGATAATGCTTTTGTTTTGGCGGTTACTCCTTCTAGGGCTTTACCTTCTAGGTCGGTTAATCCTTTGATAATGTGTTTTAGCTTGCTTAATTCTCCTACTTTTTGCTTTAGGGTCGAAAAATAGCTTAGCATCGAGCTTATCGTAAATACAGATGCTACACCAACGGCTAATAATTTAAATTCTTTGCCTGCTTTTTTTAATAATCCGGGTGTTTCTTTTATTTCGGATTTTATTTCGTTAAAAATCTTTGTTACCTTTTTTAGTTCCTCCGTTTTTTCTTTGTATTCTTTAGTACCTCTGGTTAGGTTAGACAATTCTTTTTGTACTTTTTTTACGTGACTGCCTACTCCTTTTAGTGTGTTTTTTACTTCTTTTCCGTTGATGGAGATCCTAAATTTTAAGTCTGGTGAATTAGCCATTGTTTATTATGTTTTGAACGTGTGTATTAAATGTGTGGGTAAAGGATTCGGTTCTGGTTTCTTTTAGGGCGGTGGATAGGTATTCTAGTGCGCCACTTTTGCGGTATAAATCAATGAAAATGGATTTTTCGCGTATCGTAAGTATATGGGGTTTTCGCATGATGGCATCTATACGAAAACGAGAGTGTTCATAAAATACCGTTGTACCTGCTCTTTTTCCTTTAAAACCAAAATGGTGTATAAATGCGTATCGATTAGAGGTGGCATCTAGTCCTAATAATGCGTATTGTCCTACTTTTGCTTTTACCTTGGTGGCACGTAGCATAGGAGGTATTTTCTTACCTTCAAAAACCCCTCCTTTATTTTTAATATCGAAAGATCTGGATATTTTTTTATGTAAGTACTGGGTTGCTAATTTAGCGGCGTGTCTACCTATTTTGATTTCTTTGGCTAGTATTGCCTGCTGTTGTGGTGTAAGACTCATCTTTTTTTGTCTGCAAGATGGCTTTAGCTAGCTTGTCAAAAAAGGACAGGCTTTAAAGCTCCTCCAAATCTGACCACTCATTTATATCTACGGTTAAGGGTTGTGGCGTTTTTAAGGTAAAGGTAAATTCCGTCCCCACTAGTCCAATAGCTGTTTTTAACCGAATCTCTTTAAATTCTACGGTATTCTGGTCAAAATTTTTGTATAACCACTGTGATGTAGGTTTTTTACTGTCGTAATGGATTCTAGATAGTAATCCTAGTCCTATGTTTTCGCAGTCAGCTATTATTTGGGATTCTAAGTTAAAATCGTTTGTGTTGGATATACTTCGTACAATCCCGAATTGAATATTTCTACCTGAAAGAGTGCGCTGATTGTTCCCGTTAAGACTGCCCTCGTATGCAAATGGTACGAGTGCCGTTATATTTTCTTTGGCTAGCATTTTTAGGGAACTTTGTAGTTCTAGGGCGTTAAACCCTATGAATGTATCGATTCGCGAATAGGATTCTGATAGGTTTTTTAGGTACTGTTTTATTTTGTCGTAGTCTACTGTGTTATTGGTATTCATTTTTTTTGTCTTTTTCTTTTTGTTCCTGTAATTGCGTGGCATAAAGCGTCATAAAATCGTATAATTTGGCTTCTTTAGTTTTGTAATAATTGCCAAATGGTTGTGGTACGCTTAATGACATCTTATTGATAATAAGGTCAAAGGAGTGGTAACTGCTTTTTTCTTTGGTCTTTGCTTTGGATTTAGGAAATATATGGGGGTAACTGCTTGTTAAGTACTCCCTGCTGCCTATGTAGGCTAATAATATGGCTAATTTTTGATCTAATGGGATTGTAGTAACAAATTGTGAGTGTGTTAATGCTGTTTCATTTCTAGAAAAAATTTTGTCTTCTGGGGTGTATAATGCAGAAACAAATCTATTTAATTCGATTTCTTCTTTGTTTGTAGACCATCGGTAATAGAGTATGTCGACCAATGAAAATTGGTCTATCGATAAATTGCTTAATCTATCGTTTGGCCCTTTTAGGCGAAGTGTACCGTAATTTAGGTATTCAGGAAATTTGGTACGGTCTGTTTTTTCTACTAAAAAGGTGGTGTATGGGTATAATTCTTTGAGGGGTACGCTTAGTAATAGCTTTCCTAATTTTATGTGGTTCCAAATGGTTGGTTTTTCAATAAAGAGGTAATATACTAGCCAGAAACTCAATACCTGTTTGGTGTCGCTCATTAAAATAAGTTTGGCAATTTTCTGTAACTGCCAATCGTTTAGATCGTTCCAAGTTGTAGCAATGGTAAATTTCATTGTTTTTTTGTAAAAATACGTTGTATAAATCCTTTCTTTTTGGGGATGCTGTCTGTGGGTTGTATACTTGCTTTGGTGACTGGACTAAAATCGATATGTCCTCCTCGTTTTACTTTAGTATCGGTTATGTGGTTGTCTACTTTGATATGTTCCCGATTGGCTAGTCGTATCATATTAGCCTGCAAGGTGTCTAATATTGTACGTTGTTCCAGATGTGACTTTTCTAGTTGGGTGTATTTACCTATGATCTCACTGGTTTGTAATCGAGCGGCTTCGGTGGCTTGTTTTGCCGAGTGTAGTTTTTTTTGGAAAAAGGAGTTTCCAAAATAGAAGCCTATGCATAGTATGATAATCCCTGCGGTAATATGGCGTACTATGGGTAATCGGAATATGGATAAAATTGTCATATGGGTTATAGTTTTTGATAGCTTAACAATCTGCTTTTTGGGTAGGGTTTTATGCATACCTGATTGTCTTGGTTGCCTCCTAGAATATATATATGGTCTTTTGTGGCTTTTATAAAGAAGCCGACGTGTCCTTTCCAACTGTTTGGGGATTCTCGCCATAGTACTACTACGTCTCCTTCTTTGGGGTGTGCTGTAGGTGTTCCTACGTGCAGCCAACTGCGGGCGTCTAATTTACCCGAGTGTGGTAATCCACAACTAATGGCTATCCAGTTGACAAAGGCGGAACACCAAGCGGTTTCGTCTTTTAGTACGGATTCGGATACACCCATTATCTTAAAATATTTTAGTATTTCGGGGTTGTCTGTTTTTCCTAATATTTCTTTTATTCCTAATTGGGTTTTGGCTAGTTCTATAGCTTTCATGGGTGTTCTTTTTTATAGGTTTCGTAGTCTTGTTTTAGTGCTTCGTATTTTTCTTTCCACCTTTCCTCTACGCTTATTATTTTGTTGTTTAGTTTTAGTATTTCTTTTTCAAAACCTGAAAATTTCTTTTCGGCATCCTGAACAAATCGGTCGTAGAGTTCTTGCATGCTGCTAAGTGCATCCGTTTTGCGCTTTTTTCGTTCTACAATTGCACCGACTAATCCTCCTGCACCAAAGAAATAAGCGATTATGGTGTCTAAATGGTTGGTAAAAAAATCTTTCATTTGCTTGTGGTTTTAAGTTTCTATTAGGTTCTATATCAGTTATCTATAGTAACCTCCATATATAATCGGCATAAGTTGTCTGTTGTGTTTTCCGTTATAAACACGTATACTGTTCCTGCATTACTAGAGTGTTGCCCATGAATTAATATGCCTATGTTGCCTTTGGATATATTATTAACTTTTCGGGTCGCCATTCCGTAGGCGTCATTATTTGGGATATATTCTTTGGGTAATTTTAAAAAAGCAATATCCCCTGTTCCTTTCTTTTTTGTAAAATCCATTCGTGATATTTGTAATATCAATCGACCGTTACTAATCTTTGCCGTTGCTCCTTCTATTGTAATGTTTGGATCTGTTGATTTTAATGTGGTTTTTTGCTTTTTTAGATCTTTTGGTGTTTTTCTCCAAAAACCAAAGGTGTATCTAGCGTTGTTTTGTAGTGCTATGTCGGTTGTGGGGTCTGGTGTTAGAGTATAGACATCTGTTCCTGATTCGGACATTAGTAGTTCTTTTACTGTAAATCCAAAACGCTCTACTTTATAGCCTAGTTTCTTGTTAATGACTATATAACAGTTGCTAAAATCAAGCTGCTCTGTGTCTTTTTTAATTAGTAAGAAAAACTTTCCTTCATTGCTTTTGTGTATTTCTATGTCGTTTTGGTTGGTTGCTTTTAGGTTGTTATTGAAGTTACTAGAGCCACCAGTGCCTCCTCCTTCGGTATATACTATTTCGGAATAATAATTTAGGGTGCTATTATTAAGGTCGTCCGTTATTGATTTTAGTACAGTTCCTTGTTTTGCGGATAATGCTTTGTTTGGGGAGCTGTCTAATAAGTGGTCTACAACTACAGGGATCTTGTCTAATGTCACGGTATTGCCTAGTGCATCTATTATGGCGTTAACAGCGGATTTTATTTCGTTAAAATCTTCTGCTACGGCTTGTTTACTTCTGTCTTTTACAGATTCTGTATTATGTTTTTCTGGATAGGTTATTTTTGGTATCATAAAGCGAAATTCTATTTTTTGGTGGTTTGAAAAAAGGACATCAAATTGCTAGACCTGATTTTAATAGAAATGTCTTACTGGTGTTCGTTTTTTCTTTTGGTATGTAGTCTGGGAAATATTCTAAATTGTTTTCTATAAATGTTTGTAGTTTTATTAAATATGCTTTTCCTGCAGCGTGTTTGTTTTTTGATAGGGTTGTTAAGGTTTCTGTATTGGGTATGGTTTCTTTTTCCCACGGTAGTCTTTCCCAAATGTATTTTGCAGATTCTCCGTCAAAAAGATAGGATCCTGTTGTTACGGATTTGGATATAGAAAAGGCTATTTCTGCCTTTTGACATAAGTCTAGGGCTCTGGATATAATCGGGTTTGCGGTTTTTGTGGCGATGTGTGTTATTGTTTTTTTACCTAGCATTGGCAAAAAATATTGTTCTTCGACCTCTCGCATAATTGGCTTTAATGCAATAAAGGTTTTTCTAGAATTGCCTATATTAAAGTGTCGTTGAAATTCGTCGGTGCGCTTAGTAAAATGCTCATTAAATACGGTGTAGCTTTCAGAATCTCGCCAGTATGGAAATTTATCAACGTAGTGTTCCATCATTTTTAGGGCTTCGTCTAGGGCATCAAACCCTGTGTCAAAATAGGTTTTTTGTAGATCTCGCTTTGTTGCCCAGTCTACTGGTTTTGTATTGTCTGTTTCGATAAAGGATAATGAATAGTCTGTGAAATTAGTGGTTAATTGTGCGAAACCGATATAGAAGGATAGGTTAACGATGGCTTCTTGTAATAGTGCTTTGGTGTTTTTCTGATCGGTGTCTAACACGTCGTCTTTTAATAATTCGGCATAGGTTTCTGTGCCTATATGTGGGATAATATATTTACGCTCTACCCTTTTAATAAATGGTTTTATGGTATTAAATTCTAATTTCAAAACACGTGCGTGTTCTTCTACCTCTTCTGTTGTATTTACTAAATTCATTAGATTACTGCTTGTTGTCCGTTGGGGTTTTTATCCAAGGTGGTTAATTGAATATTTTCATAAGCTAGTTGTAACTCTGGATCCCATCCGTTCCATTCTTTAATAAGCTGCAAAGGTTCTA
>CAVYIL010000119.1:0-4269 GCA_963768325.1 uncultured Flavobacteriaceae bacterium
ACAAGCATACGATATTCGTAACTATGTGTCGAAAAAAAATTAAACCGCTTCACTGTATAAAAACAAGAATTACCCCTCAAAACTTACTTGCCTCTATTTACATATGGAAAATTATAATTACAACACATATTTATAATTCACAAAAAAACAACCATTTATCTATGTTATATGTTTTTTATCGATTAAAAATACTTAAAATATATTTTATATAGTAGTTTTTTTCCTTCTTTTGTATACTTTTAACATAAATCTAAATCAATATCATTATGAAAAAATATATATATTACATTCTGATGTTCTTTAACTTAGCCTTACTGGCAAGCCATAATAGTAATATAGCACAAAAACCATTAAACAAAAACAATATATTATCATTATCTGACACCCTGAAAGATATTAAACTTTCTGAAGACGAGATAAGAGAACGAGGAATAGACCTAAGAATAAAAGAACTAATGAAGTCCATTAAAAATATTAATATGTATATAATGGCAAGATCGTTCGTTTTCGAAACTTCTTATGGTTTTCGGTGGAAGCTACTCAACTTAAAAACAAACGATGATGTTACTATAAAAGTAACCAAAGATTTCGAATTAATATCAATTGAATAGTCTCAAAATTCTTTTTACTATATCAATTTCCATTATTAATATGAAGTGGTTTACACTTTTTTGATTCTGGCGAAAAATAATTATTTTTTACTTAATTGAAGCGTTTTTTTTACACTTCATAGCAGCTCTACAAGGTCATAAAAAGACAAAAAAATAGTAAAAAAGAACATTTTTATAGCGAATTGAAAAAGTTTAAACCATTCCGATTGCTTCTGAAGAAGCTAGAATTTTTAACTTTTCGGATAAACTTCATTTCTTGTATTTCATATATCAAAGGTATTATTTGAAATTTAAAAGAACACTCCGAACTTATTGGAGGCTAAAATATTATAAAAAAACTTAAAGCACTGATAAATAGTGTATTATTAACAAAAAACTACATGCAAAAAGCTTTTAATCTTATTTATAGGTATTTAATATAATATCGTATGTTTTAAAAAAACAATAATTTGCAACACTTCTTTCAAAATTTTATTTTTAAACCGTTGATTTACCAAAAAACATATGTTAAGTACAACTGATTAAATACATATATAGTATTATCAAATAAAAAATGATCTATTTAAAATAAAATAATCATACGTACTACTACTTTTTTTTGATAACAACATTAACTAAAAAAAACAAACTCAATGAAAAATCTAAACACTTTCAAAATGTTGCTATGCGCCTATGCCATAGTATCATGTACAAAGAATGAACCCTTCGAAATCGGTGAACCAGATACAAAAACAGAAACTTCTGAATTATTAGGTGCTGAATTAGCATTTCCTGATGATGCAGGGATTGATAAAGTAGGTTATTATCAGGGGATGAAAATTAATTACAAAGAGGTTAACGGTGAATATGTTCATCAAGGGGATATTATATTGGACAAAAACTCTGTATTTGATAAAGAATCTGATTATATTTTAGAAGAAGGACAAACCCCTAATAACAGTAAAAGTACTGGACTAACAAATCGTAAATGGCCTAACAATACTGTTTATTACAGTTTTGCTAATGGTTTTATTTATGAGAATTTAGTAGCTGAAGCTATCCAGCATTTGGAAAGCAAAACAAACCTAAAATTTATTAGAAGAACAAACGAAAATGATTACATAAACTTTTTCCATGGTTATGGATGTTATTCTTTTTTAGGAAAAATAGGAGGAGTACAAGGAATAAGTATTCAAAAAAATAACTCTAGTGGATCTGGATGTGGACATACAGGTGTTATTATCCATGAGATAGGACACGCTATTGGACTAAACCACGAACAAGGTAGATCTGATAGAGATCAACATGTAAACATTATATGGAATAATATAACCCCTAGTAGAAAGAGTCAATTTGCTGTTTATAGTAGATCAAATTCACATACAAAAGATTATACAAGTCAACTAGATTTTGGATCAATTATGATGTATGGAGCTTATTCTTTTTCTAAAAATGGTAATGCTACTATAACTAAAAAAGACGGCAGTATTTACAAAAATCAAAGAAAAGGATTATCTACTGATGATATAAAAGGTATAAATATAATGTACCCAAGTGGTAATCCAGATCCAGATCCAGACCCAGATCCAGACCCTGATTATAAACTTTACCAATATTATACTATTCACGGAGTTGAAGTATATAGATGGAATGACGGAACTGATGATGTATGGCTTTATTGGTCTTGGGAACGCAATAGCTGGTGGCAAGTAACATTAAATAAAAACAATAAAACTTGGTACTATTATAAGCAAGTGTCTTCTTAGACAATTAAAACATATTAAAAATAAACCCCTAGATGGATATTCATCTGGGGGTTTATTTTTAATACTCTATAGAAATCATTAGTAAATAAGAATTCTATCATTTTCTTTTAAATATTTATTATATTACATTTTCTTTTTTTATTAAATTTAGTGCGGATCCTTCTTTAAACCACTCTATTTGAGATGAGTTGTATGTATGGTTTAATTTAATAGAATCTTTGGATTCATCCGTATGCACTATTTCTAATGTCAATTGTTTTTCTGGAGCAAATTGATCAAGGTCTAAGAAATTGAATGTATCTTCTTCTTGTATTAAATTATAATCATTTTCGTCAGCAAAAGTTAGACCAAGCATTCCCTGCTTTTTTAGATTTGTTTCATGGATACGTGCAAAAGATTTTACGATAACTGCTCGAACACCTAAGTGACGGGGTTCCATCGCTGCATGCTCACGAGAAGAACCTTCTCCGTAATTATGGTCTCCTACTACTATTGTAGGTACACCAGCTGCTTTATATGCTCTCTGTACATTTGGTACACCGTCATATTCTCCAGTTAATTGATTTTTTACAAAATTGGTTTTTTCGTTAAATGCATTTACTGCTCCGATTAAACAGTTATTAGATATATTATCTAAATGACCACGGTAACGCAACCAAGGACCTGCCATAGATATGTGGTCTGTGGTACACTTGCCTAAAGCTTTGATCAATAATTTAGCATTTGTAATATTTTTACCATCCCAAGGCTGAAACGGTTGTAATAATTCTAATCTATCAGAATTAGGATCTACTACAATTTTCACTTCTGATCCATCTTCTTGTGGCGCCAAGTAACCTGCATCTTCTACTTCGAAACCTTTAGGAGGTAATTCCCATCCAGTAGGTTCATCAAGCATTACTTCTTCACCATTTTGATTAATTAGCTTATCCGTTATCGGATTAAAGTCTAATCTTCCAGAAATAGCTACTGCAGCAACCATTTCTGGTGATGCTACAAAGGCATGCGTATTAGGGTTGCCATCTGCACGTTTAGCAAAATTACGGTTAAAGGAATGAATAATTGTATTCTTTTCTGCTTTATCCGCACCTTCTCTTGCCCATTGACCAATACAAGGTCCGCATGCATTGGTGAATATTTTAGCGTTTAGTTTTTTGAATATATCCAAAAATCCGTCTCTTTCTGCTGTATATCGTACTTGTTCTGAACCTGGATTGATTCCGAATTCTGCTTTGGTTTTTAGTCCTTTGTCGATTGCTTGCTGTGCTATAGAAGCTGCACGAGATAAATCTTCATAAGAGGAGTTGGTACAGGAACCGATTAATCCCCATTCTACTTTTAGCGGCCAGTCATTTAATTGTGCCTTTTCTGTCATTTCTCCAACTGGTGTGGCTAAATCAGGGGTAAAAGGTCCGTTTACGTGAGGTTTTAATTCTGATAAATTAATTTCAATAACTTGGTCAAAATATTGCTCAGGATTAGCATATACCTCAGCGTCTCCTGTAAGGTGTTCTTTTACTTTATTTGCTGCATCAGCAATGTCACCACGATCGGTAGAGCGCAAGTAACGCTCCATAGATTCATCATATCCAAAAGTAGAGGTAGTTGCTCCAACTTCAGCTCCCATATTACATATTGTACCTTTTCCTGTACAAGACATGGATTCTGCTCCTGGTCCAAAATATTCTATAATTGCTCCAGTTCCTCCTTTTACCGTGAGTATACCTGCTACCTTAAGAATTACATCTTTTGGGGCAGTCCAGCCACTAAGTTTTCCGGTTAATTTTACTCCTATTAATTTAGGGAATTTTAATTCCCAAGGCATTCCTGCCATAACGTCTACGGCATCAGCACCTCCAACACCTATGGCTACCATTCCTAAACCTCCTGCGTTTACTGTATGGGAATCGGTA
>CAVYIL010000120.1:0-25961 GCA_963768325.1 uncultured Flavobacteriaceae bacterium
AGTATTTTATTTTTAAACTCATCGGGGATTATTTCAAAAAGTTCTGGTTCAATTTGATACCATTTTTCAATGGCCTGAAACGGAGTTTTCACGTCTAGTTCTTTCCTTAAGGAACCGTGTCTTCTATAAATGTTATAAAAGCAAAGAAAATTTATCATATCAGTTTCCTTTTCATATTTATTTTGATATTTTGTTTTTAATATAGTATTGTTTTTAATTGTTCCATTTACTCTTTCAACCATGCCATTAGTTTTTGGTGTTGATGGTTTAGTTAGCCTATGTTCAATATTCTTATCAGCACATTTAATATCCATTTTTGATGGTTTTTGACAAAGATTTCCTTTTTTAGATCGTATTAATCTATTGGTAAATTCTAGTCCATTATCTGTTAGAATATGGGTTATGTAAATTGGAAAAAAGGCAAAACATTTATCCATGAAATTTTCTGTATTTTCGGCAGTTTTATTTTCATAAATCCAATAAAACATAGTTCTTGTCGCTCTGTCAATAGCTACAAATAGATAATGAGGTTGTCCTTCAAATTTAGGTAAATAAGTTACATCAATGTGTAAATATCCTGGCTTATATGCTTTGAATTTCTTGGCATTATCTTTCTTTTCCTGAGGTACTTTATTAATGTTTTCTTTCACAAAACAACGATATACAGAGCTTCTGGATATATTTGGATTAGCCTCTAGAAGAGCTTCCCAAACCTCGTCTATAGACATCCAAGTAGAACTACGAAGACTAATAACTAAGGCTCGTTCTACTTCAGACAAAGCATACTTAATATTCAGGGGAGCACAAGAAGTATCTTGAATAGAATCCCTATTTTTCCATTTTAAAACAGTTTGAGAGGAGATTCCGAACCGTATAGCTTGTTCTGAGTTTTTAACAGAATTAGCTTGGATTAACGAACGAATATTTGAATTTGTTGTAGCATTAGAATGATATTTTTGCATGTTTGTTTTTGTTTGTTTGTTTGTTTTGTAACAAAAATAATCAACTTCTCAACCTTAAACGGATCACATAAAAAAGGTGGGAGAAAATTTTACACAATAGAAAACAAGAGGTCTTTTAACTGAAATTTAAATATTTTTTCAATAAAATGAACTACCCCGCTGCAAGCAGACGGGGTATCTAACTCAAAACAGCGATAATTGTTCTACTTTATGCAAAACATCATAATCTTTCTCTATTCCTTGATTTCTAACATATTTTGAGATTGTATTCTCATCACCAAACTTACTAACAGTATTTACAAAATAACCACTTGACCAAAAAGCACCACCCCATAGTTGCTTTTTAACTTCTGGATGTCTTTGAAAAATCTCTCTTGCTGTAATACTTTTTATCATTTTAACTAATGAAGTCGGACTCTTTGTAGGTACTGACTGTAATAAGAAATGAACATGATCTTTGTCTGTTCCAATCTCTAAAAAATAAACCTCATAACGTTTTGATATATCCAAACAAACTGAAACTAATGTCTTATCTACAGTTTTATCAAAAACGATTCGCCTATATTTTGCGGGACAAACAAAATGATATAACAAAACTGAAACATTATGAGATTTGTGCAAATAGATACTCTCTGACATAAACAAATATAAATATTACGATGCAAGCATCGGGGAATTAAACCCTAAGAGATTAAATTAACTCAGTGTTTACGGGCATTGTTGAACTGGAAACAAGCCTAAAATCACTAGCATAGTTTTTCTTTTGCCTAATCTCCAAGAAATGCATGTGATCCAAAATAACATCAACAATGTTGTGAAACTTTACACCTATACACTAAAATCTTGGAGTATTTATTCAATAACAAACTAACTAAACGCAACCAGAAAACGAATCGTCTTGCTATTTTAGATTTTTTGGAGCAAAAATAATAGCACATCAATCTACTCTAAACTCAAAAACAAGGGGTTTTACCCCTCCCTATGGTTAAAAAACATACGTACAAACCATAGTTTTTATCTATTTTTCATACCAAAAACACCAAATAACGCCTAAAAATGTTAAAATTTGAGTATAGGGAAATTTCAAAAAAAATATATACTAGTTTTAACCAATAATATATTGAAGTGGTATAAACTTTTTTGATTCTGGTGAAAATGAACATTTTTATAGCTAATTGAAAAAAGTTTAAATCACTTCTTTAAGAACAAGAACAATCAAAAAGGTGTCATTAATAAATTATTTTTAAAGCATATAATCTATAAGCTATGGATATAGAAACTAATGAAAAAAGGAAACACATACCCTTTCCTAAAATCAAAAAAGAAGAAGTAACTCTATCGGGTATAGTAGCCAATAAACAACTAGAAGCAGTTTGGGAAATCAATGACTTAGAAAACAATACTAAAAAAGCCTAACCATGTCAGAAATTAAAACCTTAGAAGAATTCCAAAGACCAAGCATTGACGATGTAATAACTACGGTAACTTTTACAGTTAAAATAGAAGGAGTGCCAGAAGTAGAAAGCCCACCATTAGATATTATACGCTCTGGAGTATCTCTACACTTTATGCGATATGGATTATTTCTAAAAAATCCAGAACCCAAACGAGAACCTTTTGCCATATTTGCACCCAATACACATGGAGCCAGTAAATGCACATTGATATATTCCGAACCCTACCTATTCAAACAAGAATTAGGAAACTCCTTTACACCTAAGCCATTATCCCCGCCAAAAGGCGCACCCATACCCAAAAATTACGAATATCGGCTTACGCCAGTAGCTTCTGGATACATATATATCTTTGACGATGCCAACCCAGAGTTTCATAAAGAGTACCAAGTTAGTAAATATAACCAGTTAATGAACATCAGTTGGGAACACCCCAGTAACAAACAAAAACAAGAAGGTGGTTATAGAGACATCAGAAAACCCGCAGGCAAAGATATTAGTCGAAGAACCAACTATCATTTAGTTCATAAAAAAGGAGCTGTATTGTGGGTAGCCTTCTCCCGTACGCAGTGGTCTGTAGCCTATCACCAAAAACTAAGAACCAACTGCGAGGAGCGAGAGAAGAGAATGAAAAAAGTACACTGTACTGGTTTTCAGGAAGGACAAAAAAGCACACAGGATGGTATATGCTCTATACAGGATATTGTAGGCTATTTTCCTAATGATCAAGATGGTAATGCTCTTTGGTTTAAGGATACATTAGAAGAGATTACACATGACCAAAAAGATGTAAAAGACGGTTTCTTAGAGGATATGTTTGTTGCCCTAGAGGATCCACTTGCCTGTGCAGATACCATCTGCGAAAGTATCGATAGAGAATTTGATCGATTGCAATCCATTATACAGGCCAGCCAAACCGGTATACCTCCAAAAGAGATTTTTGAAGCTATAGTAAAAGAAAAAAAGATAGAACTAGACCCCTGTAACGAACAGCGCAGACAAATTGGTTTCCTGCATACCCTAGCTACCACATCTTATCGGTATGTATTTGATAATCCAGAACTAGAAAAAACGCATCACGCTAAAAGACAAGACTATTACGTTGTTAATGATCGTAGGAGTGATAAAGTGAGGATTAACAAAACAACCCCTTTTTATATTAAATCTGGAGTTAGTAAAGAAAAACTAGAAAAAATATTAGCGGTAAAAGAGCGGAGAAAACAGCGCAATAGAATTCATAGTTTTAGAGACGATCTAGGGGAATTGATGGAATCAGACTATTACCAAGATGTATTTGATGATTACCTAGATAATATTGGTGATTATACAGAAGATGGTAAGTATTTTGCAATCAATCATTTACAAATATTATCTGTATATCCTAATTATTACGACAGAGATTATGATCTACAAAAAGAATACAAACCAAAAGACGATAAATGGTTACAACGCATTGTTAGAACCCTAGGCACTAAACCGGATGTTTTTAAAAAAACCACCACCATACTAGACAAAGAAATAAACTTATCTGATATTGCTACCCTTAGTTTGGCAGGTAAAACAACGAGTATTATGGATAAAATCCTAAATACATATGCGCAATTTGGAGATCTAGAAAGCGGAAAACTAAGATTTAGGATAGAGAGTAAACTAACCTATCTTACAACCTATGGCGATCGTAGCAAAAATGCTTTTATAGGGTTTAACAAAAAAGATGTGGATTTAGAGGGGTTTTTAGAATCTAATAATAAAATGCTGGATGAGGGTGAGGATACCATTAAACTCTTTAAAAATAAAATACGTAAAAAATACAAAGGGTATTCTGCAAAACAAGCACAGCAATTACTAGATGATGGAGAGTTTTATATAAAATTAAAAAACACCCCAAAAGAACATACCGATGCAGTAAATGATTTTCTAAAAAGTAAGGCCTTTAATAGCGTACTCATTTCTTTTGAAATTTTAGGGCTGATAGATGCTATAAAAAAATATAATAAAGATGGTTATAGAATAGATGGTGTGTTAGTTATAGGAGCAGGGGTAAATGTAGCAGCTGCAATAGCTACTCTAGTGGATATTGAGGTACAGAAAATACCAAATTTAAATTTAAAAGAAAACCAATATTATAAAATTATAATATAAAAGATATGTTGATTTTAGGAACTAAAGCTCTAAAAGTAGGTAGTTCTTTTGTAACACTATTTAGTAGTATAAAAGATTCGTACCAATCCAGTAATTATCGGGATTACGATGCTATGGTTGCCTATGGAGCAGCTGTAGCCATCGGTTCTGTACATGTAGTTTCTGGAATATCCAGTAGCTTATGGCACAGGAGCATTGGCATTGGCTTTTTGGCCCGCTGCTATTTTAGGAGGGGTATTGTTTACTGTTACGGTTGTTGCAATTTATTTAACAGATACTAAACTAGAGGCTTATTTTAAAAACTATCCACTCAGTGATTATGCTCTAGACCCTATCGATGGAGAAACACCTTGGGGATATAGCACGCGATTGTTTCTTAACCGACATAAAACAATTAAATTGCCAAAAAGTGAATTCTTAAGCCCGCCGATATTTGCTAAATATCAAAATTTTGAAAAAGCCTATTTAGGTTTACTAGATCTCATTGTTCCTAAAAGCAACATAAGTGTAGAACCCGTATATCCAGAGATGGATAGTGATAAGCTAGGCTATACGGAAATGTTTAAGGCACAGGTTCAGTTTTTTCAGTATTTTGATTCCCTCGACAACTTGGATATAAAAATATGGTTTTATCCCTATGGTATTGGTGTTAGCAAAAAACGAGAAGAAATAACGTTGATGTGGTTTGATTTTCCTACGCCTAATAAATATTATACCTCTAATAAACCCTCTAGTTGTACCGTAAAATTTAGACTGCCGATTGGTTATAGAGAGGAGGAAGTAAAAAATTATGAAAATGGAGAGGTGTTATTCTTATGCCGACTAAAAACAGAAAAAGAAGAGTATATTCCATTAGAATTTGAAAACAAGGCAAGATATTATTACACTAATGCACGAGTATACAATACGATACAGAGGATAGAAACGGGTTCTGGATCTTATAGTGTAGGGCAATCTTCTAAAACCAATCATAGAGCAGTAAAACTAAGGGGGGAATCAGAAGATACTAAAGAGGCTATTGTAGTACTAGAAGAAGCTCCTATGTTAGAATCCTATTCTGCACCTATTATCAAGGAGTTAGGATCGTAATCAAGAAAGATTGAATATCCAAAATAGAAGCTGTAGGAACACCAGAAAAGGCGTTTTTGTTATAACTATTTATAGAAACCAAAATATTAAAATTACATAAAAACCATGAGTAAATACCAACCACATAGAATCTTAAAAAAACCTAATAAACAAGTATTTGAAGGCCAGGTAACAGATGAAACATTTACTGATGAATCAACTTTTTCACGATCCGTATATATCGTGTTAGGGCTTGTTTTTATGGGGGGGGGGGTAGATATGTACTTTACAGGAACTTCTGATAGATCAGAATGGTCACATCTTTTTGATTTGTTATTTTTTTTACCAGGGCTACTCATGTTTTTACAAGGTGTTTTAGTAAAAAGAAAAAACAAGAGATTAATATTATATCGTATGACCGGAGAGATCACCTATCCGGATTCTTTTTTTGGCAAACCCTTACATGGTAAGTTTAAAGATTTAAAGGTAATTATATCTGTTTCCGGTCATGTAGATGGGGCGTCTCACAGAGAATATCTAAAATTTGTAAACACCTTTAGACCACGATTATTAGATACTTTAAAATCAGCATCTTATTCAGGTGAACCACATGATTTATGGGCATTTATGGTTTGGTTTATGGATAAAAATCGTCCATTACCCCCTGCTAAAGGCTTTGATCCGTATAGAGAAAAAGATTTTTTAAGGCGTCAGGCAGAGGGGTTTCCGCCGCCGTTATATCCTAGTGATGTACCAACACCAGAGGCTACTGCTAAACATAGAAAAATATATGCTGCACATATTAAAAAAATGAACGCAGAGGCGTAAATGTTACGGATAGAACCCATATATATCCAGCGATGGATAGTGATAAGCTAGGCTATACGGAAATGTTTAAGGCACAGGTTCCGTTTTTTCAGTATTTTGATTCCCTCGACAACTTGGATATAAAAATATGGTTTTATCCTTATGGTATTGGTGTTAGCAAAAAACGAGAAGAAATAACGTTGATGTGGTTTGATTTTCCTACGCCTAATAAATAGTATACCTCTAATAAACCCTCTAGTTGTACTGTAGGATTTAGACTGCCAATTGGTTATAGAGAGGAGGAAGTAAAAAATTATGAAAATGGAGAGGTGTTATTTTTATGCAGATTAAAAACAGAAAAAGAATTAATTTATGACATTTTGTTTTAGCTATAGTTATTTAACTTTTACAGAAAACAATTGATCATTATCTATATATCCAACTAAGCGATCCTCTTTTTTTACAGCCCCTACACCCGCAGGTGTACCTGTAAAAATAATATCACCTATTTTTAAAGTAAAATACTGAGAAACATAAGCAATCAACTCATCAATTTTCCACAACATTAATTTTGTATTTCCTTTTTGAACAATTTGATCATTTTTTTCAAGACGAAAATGAATATCATTAATATCGGAAAAATTACCTTTAGGAATCCAATCACCAATCACGGCAGAACCATCAAAAGCCTTAGCCTTTTCCCACGGAAGCCCTTTTTCTTTCAAACGTTTTTGGAGATCTCGAGCCGTAAAGTCAATACCCAAACCAATTTCATCATAATATTTATGAGCAAACTTTTTAGCAATGTACTTTCCTACTTTATTGATTTTGATTAAAACCTCAACCTCATGATGAATATCACTGGAAAAATCAGGAATAAAAAAAGGCTGTTTTTTCAACAGAATAGAAGTATCCGGCTTTAAAAAAATCACAGGATCCAAAGGCTTTTCATTCTCTAATTCTTCTATATGATCTGTATAATTACGACCAATACATATAAGTTTCATAAATCACGAGGTATTTAATAATTATAATTTTAAACTATTATTTAATTTCCGAAGTCTTACAGCCGTTAATACTTTCTTGGTATACAAAGGGAAATCGGCATTTTGCAACCATCCAAAATAGCCAGGTTCATCATCCAAAACTTTCTCTACTAGTTTTCCCTTATGTTTACCAAAAGCAAAAACCTCAACCCCTTCAGCATTATAAGATATAAACCCAGCAAAATCAGCAAATTGTTTTCTCGAACTAAATTCAGCAAGAAATTTAGTGTCGTTTTCTAATTCGGGGTATTTATCTAATTGAGCCTTAAGTACCTCATAGGTAGCATTCGTATCAGCCTCGGCAGAATGTGCGTTTTCTAAATCCTTATCACAATAAAACTTGTATGCTGCTTCTAAGGTTCTTTTTTCCATTTTATGAAAAATAGTTTGCACATCAATAGCAACAGTATTCTTCATATCAAAATCATGACCTGCACGTAATAATTCTTCTGCTAATAACGGAATATCAAAGCGATTAGAATTAAACCCTCCTAAATCGCAACCTTTAATCATATCATTAATTTTACTAGCTAATTGACTAAATGTAGGTTCATTAGCAACTTTTTCATCGGTAATACCATGTACAGCAGTAGTTTCTGCAGGAATTGGAATTTCTGGATTAACTAACCAAGTTTTACTCTCTCTATTACTGTTTGGATATACTTTTAGAATAGATATCTCTACAATTCGATCTTTAGAGATGTTTATTCCAGTAGTTTCAAGATCGAAAAAACAAATTGGTCTTTTTAAATTAAGTTCCATAAATATATATATATGTGATTTATTAAATAATATTTATCGTGTAAAACAAAATCACTTATGATTTAACTTTAACAAATATATTATCTGCAAATTTTCTTGTTACTGTTTCTATAATGTTATTAAATTGAATTCGAATAGACATATCAAATTCTCTAATTTCTATAATTTTAATTTGGCTACTTAATGCTAGACCAATTTCTGACACATATTTAAGGAAAGCAACTGATCCATCATTAACAGAAACTAATTGACAAACGTCACCTTCTGATAACGAAGATAACATAATCTTGGGTATAACCTGATATTCTCCATCAGCATTAGGAATAACCTCCCCATGAGGGTCTTTTTTGGGAAAATCCATAAAACGATCAAGTTCATCAACCAATTTAGGAGACTTAATATGCTCTAACTGTTCAGCCACATCATGAACCTCATCCCAAGAAAAATTTAAGTAAGTATATAAAAAAGTTTCCCAAAGCCTATGTTTTCTAACTAACCTAAGCGCAATAGACCTTCCTTCATCAGTTAACTCTAGTTTTCCATATTTTTCACTTACTACATATTTCTTAACCTTTAATTTTTTTACCATACTATTGGTAGAAGCTGGTGAAACCTTAAGAAAATCCGCCAATTGATTATTCCCAACCTTAGTAGATCTATTTTCCACAAGAAGTTGAAAAAGAGCCTTTAAATAATCTTCCTCACTTTTTGTTAAATTATACACATTAGATTTGTTAGTCATAGCTAACTTATTTAGATTTGCCATAAAAGTAAACAAAAGTATAAAACCCTTTTCAATAAGATAAATTTATATTTAGAACTTTACATAATTTTAGATTACTCTAGAATTTCTTTTTAATTAAATAAAAAAGAAACCATCACTAATACTGTTTAATAAATAAAATTTTAATACAATTATAGAAAATACTATACTAAGTGAAGTACTATAAATCATTTATCATCATTATTTCATTTCTAGCAAATTAAAAAAATAAAATGCCAAAAAAACTGATATTATTTACACTTATGTTGCTTTCTCTTTCGTGTAAAAAAGAAAGCAAAGATAAAAACCAAAAACTAAATATAGTAACTACTACGTCTATGATAACAGACTTAGTGCAGAATATTACGGGTGATTTGGTGAATATACAAGGTCTTATGGGTTCTGGGGTCGATCCACATTTATACAAGGCTAGTGAGGGAGATGTCACAAAGTTAGTAAATGCAGATGTCATTTTTTATAACGGTCTACATCTAGAAGGCAAATTAGTAGAGGTTTTTGAAAAAATGCACCACCAAAATATTAAAGCTATCGCCGTGGCAGATGCCATCTCCCAAAATGATCTAATTGGCTCTGCATATTTTGCATCCAACTATGATCCACATATTTGGTTCAGTACCGTAAACTGGCAACATATTACAAAATTTGTCACAAACAAACTTAAAGAAATAGACCCTAAAAACGCTGAAACGTTTGAAGCAAACGGAAAGGTGTATCTAGATAAATTGCGTAAACTAGATACTAAATTAAAAAACATTATTAAAACTTTACCTGTAGAAAAAAGAATATTAGTTACAGCCCACGATGCATTTAGTTATTTTGGCAAAGCATATCAATTTAATGTAATAGGACTACAAGGATTATCAACCGCCACAGAAGCGGGAGTTCAGGATGTACAAAAATTAGCTAATTTTATAATAGAAAAAGAAGTAAAAGCCATATTTGTAGAAAGTTCAGTTCCTAAACGAACAATAGAAGCATTAGAAGCTGCCGTGAAATCTAAAAATCATACAGTAAATATCGGAGGAACATTGTATTCTGATGCTTTGGGAAATTTAGGAACGCATGAGGGTACTTACATTGGCATGTTCGAATACAATGTAAATACAATTGTAAACGCTCTAAAATAATGGAAAATAAAATCGCAATTAGAGTAGATGACCTTACTGTAGCATACAACTATAAACCAGTATTATGGGATATTGATCTTACTATTCCAGAAGGAGTACTAATGGCTATTGTTGGACCAAATGGAGCAGGAAAATCTACTTTAATCAAATCTATTTTAGACATCATAAAACCCATAGCTGGTAGTATCCAAATTTATGACAAACCTTATAAAAAACAGCGATCTCTAGTTGCGTATGTACCTCAAAAAGGAAGTGTTGACTGGGATTTCCCAACAACTGCATTAGATGTAGTTATGATGGGTACCTATGGTAGCTTAGGCTGGATTAAAAGACCTGGACAGAAGGAAAAAAAAGCAGCCTTAGAAGCTTTAGAAAAAGTAGGGATGCTTTCTTTTAAGAGCAGACAAATTAGTCAGCTATCTGGTGGTCAACAACAACGGGTTTTTCTTGCTAGGGCATTAGTGCAAAACGCATCTATATATTTTATGGACGAACCCTTTCAAGGTGTAGATGCTACAACAGAAAAAGCTATCATTAATATTCTTAAAGAACTAAGAAAAGCAGGAAAAACTGTAGTGGTCGTTCATCATGATTTGCAAACAGTTCCAGAATATTTTGATTGGGTAACCTTTCTAAATGTAAAAAAAATAGCGACTGGTCCTGTAAAAGATATTTTTAATGATGATAATCTAACCAAAACATATGGTATAAATTACAAGGTAAGCGTACAACAATAATGATTGATCCTAAGTAATAAAATCATAAGAATACGCTATAGTTTATTATTATTTCCTTAATAGATTAACTAAATGCAATGGAATTAAAAGAATATATAGATCTTGTTTTTACAGACTATACCCTACGGACTATCACTTTAGGAACTGCAATTCTTGGAGCAATTTGTGGTATGCTTGGTAGTTTTGCCGTATTAAGAAAACAAAGCTTACTTGGTGACGCAATTTCACATGCTGCATTACCAGGGATTACAATTGCTTTTTTAATTATTGGTACTAAAAACAGTAATGCATTTTTATTAGGAGCGCTGATAAGCGGACTCATCGGAACATTTTGGATTAGAGGTATTATTAAAAATACACATTTAAAATCTGACACTGCGCTAGGGTTAATATTATCCCTTTTTTTTGGTTTTGGAATGTTATTATTGACGTATATTCAAAAAAAACCAAATGCCAATCAAGCGGGTTTGGATAATTATCTTTTTGGACAGGCGGCAACCCTTATAGAAGATGATGTATGGCTGATGGCTATCGTTACAGGAATCTGTTTAATTGTCTTACTCCTATTTTGGAAAGAACTTAAGCTTTTACTTTTTGATGCCGATTATACCAAAACATTAGGCTTTAATGTTAAGTTTTTAGATATTCTCATCACTACTTTTATTGTAATAGCAATTGTATTAGGACTACAAACCGTAGGTATCGTATTAATGAGTGCTATGCTATTAGCTCCTGCTGCTGCTGCTAGGCAATGGACTAATAATCTTGCTATAATGGTTATTCTGGCAGCTATATTTGGATCTTTATCCGGTGTAATAGGTACTGCCATAAGTGCCAGTCATAATAATTTATCTACAGGTCCCATAATTGTATTGGTTGCAAGTGTATTTGTTTTTGTATCCTTTATTTTTTCTCCAGATAGAGGATTATTATTTAGAGAAATACGCTTTAGAAAAAACAGAAATGACCTACAACTGCATAAAACATTAACTTTTATGTACAATATAGCACGGGATCACAACGATATTTCACACCCTCATGCAATCAAAATTTTAAATAATTTTCATGGATTTACCAGAAGATCACTTCAGAAATTAGTAGATAAAAATTATGTCACACTTCAAGGAAATATGTGGTCTTTAACAGCCTCTGGATATAAAACCGCAGCCAATTTATATAACCAATTAATCACTAACAAAGATGAGTAACGCACAAATCGAAATACAACTTATTGCTAGTCTTGTAGCGATTGCATGTGCTATTCCAGGTACTTTTTTAGTATTACGAAAAATGGCGTTAATTACAGATGCCATTAGTCATTCTATATTACCCGGAATCGTAGTTGGTTTTTTTATAACACAAGACCTGTCTTCACCTTTACTCATCATTATGGCAGCAGCAAGTGGTGTACTTACCGTTGTTCTTGTAGAATTTATTCAAAAAACAGGATTAGTAAAAGAAGATACCGCAATTGGTTTAGTATTCCCCGCTTTATTTAGTATAGGAGTTATTCTTATTGCCCAAAACGCTAACGATATCCACCTAGACATTGATGTTGTTTTATTAGGGGAATTAGCTTTTGCGCCATTTGATAGGATATACCTTAATACGATAGATTTTGGACCTAAATCTCTATGGATTATAGGATTGATAGTATTAATAACTCTTGGATTACTGTTTGCTTTTTTCAAAGAATTAAAAGTTAGCACCTTTGATGCAGGATTAGCATCCGCATTAGGATTTTCTCCAATCGTACTACATTATGGATTAATGACAATTTCTTCGATCACTACAGTTGGTGCTTTTGATGCGGTAGGAGCAATACTGGTAGTCGCTTTTATGATAGCACCTGCAGCAACTGCATATTTATTAACGACTAATCTAAAAAAAATGCTTGTTCTAGCTTCTGTTTTTGGGGTAAGTTCTGCTATAATAGGATATTGGGTTGCTCATGGACTTGATGCTTCAATTTCTGGATCTATGACCACCGTTTTAGGTTTGATTTTTCTTATAGCCTATTTATTTGCACCAAATAAAGGATTGTTTTCTGTTTTATACCGTCAAAAACAACAACGTATTGAAGTTTCATTATTAACCTTTTTATTACATTTAGGAAATCACTCTGAAGATAAATCCGAAAGACATGTAAAACATCTTAACGAGCATATTAATTGGCAAAAGGTAAAATCTAAATCTGTTCTGGATTTAGCTCTAAAAAATAATATGATTGATATCAATGATAATATTGTTTCTCTAACAGAAAAAGGAAAAAGTTTTACCACAGAAGCTATAGACTATATTATAACCAACAAGAATTCTGAAATTGAAAAAATGAAAGATCGTTTTTTTCTTTTCAGAGGATAATAGTGTATATGGTTCTGTTGCTGATTTTAAGTTTTATACCTATTCTTAAATGAAAATACTGTTATAGTTTTTGATAATAAAATCATAAGCCGTAATACTAATTATACCATTTTCTTTATGAATTTATCGCTATAAAACATTCTTTTTTCCTATCTGCCTTCCAGATAAAAATAAACCGTAGCACTGCTATGCTTGATTTTTCTCTATCACATATATAAAAAAATAAGACACTTTCTTTTTTTAGTAAATTCATAAAGAAAATGGTATTAAACATCTTTTTCTGTTTTTTGGTGTAAACCTATTTCAAGACAGGACAGAATACAATACTCTATTTTTTTGGAACGAAACATCTAACGATTGGTAAAATAATTATGATGAAAAATTACTCAATACGTAATTTTTCATCATAAAAACAGTTAAATTAATTAACGATAAGAATTCGTGAAGATTTTTACAGGACAATAATAGTAATAATAATACCATTTTTATCATGAATTTACTGCAATAAAATATTCTTTTTTCCTATCTGCTTCTAGATGAAAATAAATCGTAGCGCTGCTATGCTTGATTTTTCTCTGTCGCATATATAAAAAATAAGGCTTTTTATTTTACAGTAAATCCATAAGAAAAATGGTATAACATAATTTTAAGATTCCTATTTTTAATTAAATTTATAATTTAAAATGAGTGACAATCAAGTATTTTTTGATCATATAACTAAAGGTTATACAACCAAGGGAGACTTTATAGCTTTGGGAGCAGCAATGCTTAATGGAGAAACAATAACTAATGCTCATGTTAAGATACCTCTTAAAACGCTAAATAGGCACGGGCTTATTGCAGGGGCAACTGGCACCGGTAAGACAAAAACATTACAAATTATTGCTGAAAATCTAAGTGATAAAGGAATTCCTGTACTCCTTATGGATGTTAAAGGTGACCTCAGTGGTATTGCAGCATCTAGTCTTGGGCATCCAAAAATCGATGAACGTCATAAAAAAATAGGTATTCCCTTTACTGCTAAAAATTTTCCTGTAGAAATATTATCTCTTTCAGATCAAGATGGAGTAAGGTTAAGAGCTACAGTTAGTGAGTTTGGTCCTGTTTTATTATCCAGAATTCTAGAAGTGACCGAAACGCAAGCAGGTATAATTGCTATAATTTTTAAATATTGTGATGATAATAAACTACCTTTATTAGACTTGAAGGATCTTAAAAAAGTTCTTCAATTTGCTACACAAGAAGGTAAAAATGAGCTAGAAAAGGATTATGGGCGCATTTCTACTGCTTCTACAGGTTCGATACTTCGCAAAATTATAGAATTAGAACAACAAGGTGCTGATTTGTTTTTTGGAGAACGATCCTTTGAGGTACAAGATTTATGTACTATTGCTGATGACGGCAAAGGAGTTATCAATATTATTAGACTAACAGATATCCAAAATAAACCTAAATTGTTTTCTACTTTTATGCTTAGTCTATTAGCTGAAATTTACAGCTCGTTTCCTGAACAAGGAGATAAAGAAAGACCTGAATTGGTTGTTTTTATAGATGAATCTCATCTGATTTTTGATGAAGCCTCTAATGCGTTGCTTGGACAGATTGAAAGTATAGTGAAATTAATACGTTCTAAAGGAGTAGGTATATTTTTTGTTACTCAAAACCCAACCGATATTCCTGACGGAGTTTTGGGACAATTGGGACTAAAAATTCAGCATGCTCTTAGAGCCTTTACCGCAAAGGATAGAAAAGCTATCAAACTAACTGCAGAAAATTACCCGATTTCAGAATATTATGATACCAAAGAAGTATTGACTTCTTTAGGAATAGGAGAAGCATTAGTAACCGTTCTTGATGAAAAAGGTCGCCCTACCCCCCTAGCGGCTACCATGTTGCGTGCCCCTATGAGTAGAATGGATATTTTAACAGAGAGTGAACTTAATCAACTATTAAAAAACTCAAAACTTAAAGGTAAATATAATGAAGATATTGATAGAGAAAGTGCATACGAAATTTTAAATGAAAAAATTGAAAAAGCAGAAACTATTGAAGCTAAAGAAGCTGCTAAAAGAGAAAAAAATAATAAAAACACTACCAAAACTAGTACTGGAAAGTCCAGTGCTACCAAAAAAGCTGTTATTAAAGTTTTAACTAGTGCTACATTTATCCGTGGTGCGCTTGGGGTACTTAATAAACTATTGCGCTAATACAATAACTGTAGCTATTTAAGTTTAATTATAAATTACAATCATGTTACAAAAAATATTACTACTTCTTATAATCTTTTTAACGGTAAGCTGTCAAAAAGAAGAAAAACAAAATCCTTTCGAAATTAAAGTTAATAGGATTGGACAGCTTACAAATACAATACAAGTGCGTCAGTTAGATTCTATATATTCTAATGATTCCATAGTAAAAAGTGAAACAAATGGAGGATTTTCGGCAACTTCTAATCAAATAGAAATATATGAAAAAGGAGGTGCCAAACTATTAATTCTTGAACCTAAAAAGGAAAAGGATTCTACTTCTACCATAGAGAATATTCAGATTATTGACTCTAGATATAAAACGGAGACAGGTCTATCTTCTAATGGCACTTTTAAAGATATTAAAGACCACTACCCTATTTCTAAAATTAATAATACGCTTAGTTCTGTAGTTTTATTTGTAGATAATCTACATGCTTCTATTACGATAGATAAAAAAGAATTATCTGATGATCTAAGAAGTAATACAGATGCTAAAATTGAAGCTTCTCAGATTCCTGATTCTGCTAAAATCAAATATTTTTTAATACACTGGGATGATTATTAATACTGGTAATATATTTTAGCCCCCAATAAGTTCGGAGTATTCTTTTAAATTTGAAATAATACTAGTAAATGATATTTGTTTTGATTAAAAAGAATGTGAGTATATTGCGAAAAATCATCGAATACATACTTTCTGAACTGTATATTAAAAAAAATGAATGAATAATAAACTAAAGAAATACTTGCCTCTACTTACAGGAAAACATTTAATGTTTTTATTCATTTTTGCTCGTAAAATTGCTTTAAAAAAGGCTTTTATTCTATTTTGTAGACCTCAAAAAGGAAAAGTACTGATAGGACAAGAAGAGTTTTTAGAAGAAGCTGAAGATGAGATTGTTTATATTGATAATTTAAGGATTCAAACCTATAGGTGGGCTAATATGGGAGAAACTGTTCTATTAGTTCATGGATGGGAAAGTAATACACATCGTTGGAAAATATTAATTGAAAAATTACATCAAAAAAACTTTAATATAATTGCATTTGATGCGCCAGCACATGGATATTCTTCGGGTAAATTATTTAATATACCATTATATGTTGAATGTATTCAGAAAATTGTAGAACTTTATAGACCAAATCATATTATAGCACATTCAATAGGAGGTATGACTACAATTTTTCATCAATTTACATATCCTAATGATGAAATAGACAAACTAATTATATTGGCACCGCCATCAGAGATGTCTGTGATAATGAAAGGTTATCAAAAAACCTTGAATTTAACCGATAAATTTATGACTGCTCTAAATGATTATTTTAAAACTAAATTAGCGTTTTCTTTTAAAGAGTTTTCAACTCCTGCTTTTGCTAAAAGTATAAAGCAAAAAGGGTTATTGATCCACGATATAAAAGATAACATTGCTCCGTATTCTGGATCAGTAGAGATTAATAAAAATTGGAATAATTCAAAATTAATCAGTACCGAAAATTTTGGGCATTCTTTATTTTTTGATGAAGTAGATGATATGATTATTGATTTTTTGAAAGATTAAATTTTATTAAGACCTTTGCAATGTGGAAAATTCTAAATTAACTAGGCTTAATAAATATCTAAGCGAGGTAGGTTATTGTTCTCGTAGAGAAGCCGATAAACTAATTGACCAAGGTCGAGTAACTATTAATAACAAAACTCCTGAAAAAGGAACTAAAGTAGCACCCCAAGATGTAATTCATGTAGATGGCGAATTAGTAGCGGTTTCTAAAGAAAAACACGTGTATCTTGCTTTTCATAAGCCAATTGGTATTGTTTGTACAACTTCTCAAACAGAAAAAGCTAATATTATTGATTATATAAATTATCCTGATAGAATATTTCCGATTGGTCGATTGGATAAACCCAGCGAAGGACTTATCTTATTAACTAGTGATGGAGATATTGTCAACAAGATTCTTAGAGCTAGAAATAATCATGAAAAAGAGTATATAGTAACCGTAGATAAATTGATTAGCTCCCAGTTTATAAAACGCATGGGAAACGGCATCCCTATTTTGGATACAATTACTCGAAAATGTGAAGTAGAACAGATTAATAAATACGATTTTAGAATAGTGTTGACTCAGGGTCTAAATCGTCAAATTCGTAGAATGTGTGAACATTTAGGATATGAAGTAATACGCCTTAAACGAATTAGAATTATGAATATTAATTTAGATGTACCTGTCGGTAAATGGAGGTATCTTACTGAAGAAGAATTAGGTGTTATAAATTCAGATATTGTAGATTCTAGCAAAACAGAGGAAGCCTCTGTTCCTAAAGAGGATTTATTAAAACGACAAAATAAAAACACAAAACAATTAATAATCAAAAAAGATTCTCTTAAAAGTCTAAAAGAAAAAACTTATACCAAAAACGTGAAGAGAAAACGAAGAGATCGATAATAGCTATTATTCTGTTTCAAAAATTTTATTACAGATGTAATTAAAAATACAGTAATATATATTGAAGTGGAAATAGTTTAAACTTTTTATTTAAACAAACCCAATTGATTTCTATCTACATTAAATAATGATTTTATTTAGCTACAGTTACATATCTTTACTGATAGTGTTAAATAATTTCTAAATACACATGTTTATTAACAAAAATTAGTTATTATTGTCGAACTGGTTTTTTTAGTAATATTAACGGTGTATTGCTAATAAATCATCAAGAAAAACAAACCTATTTTGACCAATTGGAGTTAAATAATATTTAAATAAAAACCTGTATATTAGTTAAATATGTGTTTTTTCATGATATAAAATTAAAAATGAGTAATTAAAATTATTATATATTCTAACGATTTATTTTTATTACTTCAAAATACATAAGCCCGTTAAGTTTTTTTTAGTAGAAAATTAAGTAAACACTCCAGCGTGTGTGTTATTTTACAAGTATTTTATTAAGATAAAAATCATGAATTATTTTAAAAATATAGGTTTTGAAGATGAATTATCAGAACTAATCTATAATAATTCTATACATTCTACTTATCAAGTTGGGGATCTGATTACGTCAGATGAACCCTATATTAATCATATTGGGTTTATTTATAATGGAATATCAAAAGTATGTTACGAAAATCATAAAAGCTCATTGTTATTATACCATCTTTGTAGTGAAAATGATCCGATAATTAACATGATGGAGATTGGTAATATTATTTCATCTCGAATTAATATATTTTGCTTAAAAGAAAGTAAACTATTTTGGGTATCGTATGAAAATATTTTAGAATGGGAAAAACTTTTTTTTTCATTAAAAACAGCTATAAACAACTCTAATGAAAGTAACATTCAGAATCTCATAGTAATGATTAGAAACCTTAATTTTAAATCTATAAAAACTCGAATTTATGACTATTTATTAACAAGGTCAATCGTTTGTAAAAGACGTGATTTAGAAATAACATTTAATGAAATTTCATACGATCTCAACGTTTCTTCAGCTGCAGTAAGTAGAAATATTAAAAAATTGGAATCAGAAAAAAAAATAATACGAAAGTTAAATTCTATTCTATTAGTTTCGGATATGTCTTAACCTCTATCCTTAATTAAAACTTGCTCAAAAAGTAGAAAAACTTATTTAACTATCTGTTTAATCCATTTTAGTTTTGTTTTACTATACGGAGAATATTTAAAGTTTAATTCAATCCAGAATGATTTTTGCAATATACTTTTATAATGAGAAAAGGTCTCAAAACCATATTTCCCATGATAACTGCCCATTCCACTATTCCCAACACCACCAAAAGGAAGTCTTTGTTCAGAAAAATGCATTAAAGCATCATTTATAGCTCCCCCTCCAAATGAAATTTCTGTTAAAATTTTATTCTTTAAAAACTTATTTTTAGTAAAAACATAACAAGATAGTGGCTTAGGGAAAGTTTTTATTACTTTAATAGTATCATCTATATCAGAGAAAGTTAAAACAGGTAAAATAGGCCCAAATATTTCATCTTTCATGACTGAGTCTTCAAAACCAACATTCACTAAAACAGTCGGTTCAATAACCCTTTCTGATTGGTTACAAATACCACCCATATAAATTTTATCTACATCTATTAAATCTTTTAATCGGTCAAAATTCTTTTGATTTATTATTTGGGTATAATTATGATTTTCGATTTTATAACAAGCCTTTTCAATTTGAATTTTGACTGCGGATAAAAATTGTTCTTGTATAGAATTTTCTACTAGGACATAATCAGGAGCAATACAAGTTTGACCAGCGTTAAGAAATTTAGCCCAAACTAATCTTTTAGCTACCATATTAATATTTACTCCTTTTGTTATTATCGCAGGGCTTTTTCCGCCTAACTCTAATGTTACTGGTGACAAATGTTTTGCAGCAGCCTGATATACAATCTTTCCTGTATTATTACTTCCTGTAAAAAATATTTTATCAAATTTAATTTTTAATAATTCAGTAGTTTCTTCAACCCCACCTTCTACAACACTAAAAAAATGTGGTTCAAAATTTTGATTTATCAACCTAGCCATCACATTAGATGTTTGTATAGGTATTTCACTTGGTTTTAATAATACAGTACACCCAGCGGCTATAGCAGACACAGCAGGACCTAAAGATAATAAAAATGGATAATTCCATGCTCCTATTATCAATACAGAACCCAATGGTTCTGGAACAATATAACTTCTACCTGGTAAATTAGCTAACCCAGTAAGTACGTTATGCTTTCTTGACCATTTTTTTATATTAGACAATGCACAATCGATTTCTTTATAAATTACAGATAATTCAGTAACATACGTTTCAAATTGTGATTTTTTAAAATCATTAAAAATTGAATTATATAGTAATGTTTCATTTTCTTGTAAAACACTTTTAAGACGCTTTAATTTTCGTATTCGAAAATCTAAATCTTTGGTAATATTAGTACTGAAAAAATGACGCTGTAACTCTGTAATCTTTTTTACATCCATAATTCAAAGCATCTCATTAAAGAATACTATTTAGAATATTATACTTTTTGTTTTTCTAACTGAAGTTGCATTTCTTTCACTGTAACTGTACTTCCATCATGACTCCACCCTGGAGGTCCGAAAACATACATAAATTTATGATACCAATTTTTTGACTTTTTGGTATCTGCCCAGATATCTTTATACTCATGAGTTAATATTACCCACGGATTGTATGAATTTGGTGCATGTGTAACCCCGTACTCTACCTTTATGTTAGAATCCAACTCTTTCCAAGTACCAAATATTTTATCAAATATATTTAGAAATCCTCCATGATTCTTATCCATATACTCTATATTTTTTGCATGATGTACTTGATGCATAGTATGCGTATTAAATATTTTTTCTAAAATTCCTAATTTAGGTACATATATAGTATGTAATTGAAACTGCCATAAAGCTTCTATCCCTAAACACACAACCACCATCTCAGGTGCAAAACCTATTGCTGGTAACCACATATAAAAAAAAGGCTTGTATAATATAGTAAACCATCCATTTCGTACAGCAGTTCCTAAATTAAAATTATCCGAGGAATGATGAACTATATGTGCTGCCCAAAAAAAACGCACCATATGATTTTGACGATGAAACCAATAATAGGTGTAATCATCCAAAAACTGACACGCCAACCAAACATACCACGCATAACCAAAAGATTGCCATCCCATTATATTCATTCTTACCCCATTAACTTCTGGGTTAAAAACTTCATAAACAAAAGTAAATATTACAATTGCTGAAACTGTTTTAATCAATGGTGCTAATATGGCAGACCCTATACCCATAGTAAGGCTCGCTCCTAAATCTTTCCATTTATACAAATCCTTATGATCGTGTGTTTTACTATAGGTAAGTTCTAATAATATAAGACCTAAAAAACAAGGTACTCCATAGACTAAAGGGTTGGTAAAATCCATTATTTTGATAAATATTTACATTTGGGAGCGAAATATAGTAAGAATATTTAGTAAACCCAGAGTATATCCTTGGAATCGTTAAAATGATGCACTTTTTTAGTTATCATTAGTAAGAAAAAACTGTAATCTTAGTTCATTTTTGATTTTTATAAAGTTTGCTTTTCTCTATCAAAAATTTGATTAAATCTAGCTCTTTACCTTTTTCTAAATACGTATTATCTAAACCATTCTCCTCTGCAAAAAAAATGAAATCATTTATCTGATTAATATCTAAAGCTAAGTTATCTTTAAAAAACTGATCGTTATACATATTTCTTACATAATCATCAATTTTCCTATCACCCTTTTTCTTAGATGTCTTGTTTTTTTTAATAAGTAATTTGACCAAATTAACAAAATTCACCCCATTAATTAGATTATTATCTAAAACAGCATTATTTCGCAAAGGAGATAATTTATCTGGTTTAAAATCATAATCATAATCGTTAATCCCTGAGGAAGCTTCTTTCGCTACCTGAGATACACCAACATAATCACTTATTTTAATTTTCTTTAGATCTGCTTTTACATTACCTAACAAATCATAAGGTGTAACGACAACTTCATCTAATTGGTTTACAGACTCCGTAAGAAAAATTGTAAGTCTCTTGTTTTCAATCACACCATCATCTATTATTACCGTAAATTTTTGATATTGAATCGACACTACCTCTAACTTATCACTAACACCTACATTGATCTGAAAATCCCCATTTTGATTTGTTATAGTGCTTTTATTGGTAGTTCGATTGTAAACTACAACCCCTTCTAGATTATCATCTAGTTGTCCACTTATCTTTCCATCAATAATTACTCTCGAAGGAATTTGAGCTATCGACATATCTACTATGCATATCATAATAACTAGGAATAATTTAATCTTCATATTGAATACTTTCTTTTAATTGGTGTTCAAAATACTACAATTTTTTAACTTCTTGTAATTTTTAACTTGTTATAAGTTTTTTTATATAGTATATCATAATTTATCTTTACAAAAAAATAGAAGATGAATAACTGTATAATCGCCAGTACATCTACAGTATACGGAAGTGATCCATTAGAATACTTACAAGATGCATTAATTGATCTGTTTAAGAACAGTAATGAAATATTGTTTATACCATATGCTCGTCCTAGCGGAATATCTCATGAGGAATACACTAATGCTGTAAACAAAATTTTTAAAAAAATAAATAAAAAAGTAACAGGTTTACATACTTTTAAAGATACAAACGAAGCCTTAAAAAACACACAAGGAATTTTTACTGGTGGAGGAAACACTTTTCTACTTGTAGATAAATTATACCGAAATAATATCATAGAGCCTCTGAAGGAGGCAATACACTCAGGAACTCCTTATTTAGGAACAAGTGCAGGAAGTAATATCTGCGGATTAACAATGCAAACCACAAACGATATGCCTATTGTTTACCCTCCTAGTTTTAAAACCTTAGGTATAATCCCCTTTAATATTAATGCACATTATTTAGATCCTGACCCCAATTCTAAGCATAAAGGAGAAACTAGAGAAACCCGTATAAAAGAATTCCATACACTAAATCCTCAACCTGTTGTCGGACTAAGAGAAGGCAGCTGGTTAAGAATTCATAACAACGATATCATTCTTAAAGGAGATTTAACTGCCAGAATCTTCGAAAAAAACAAGACTCCTTATGAACTTAAATCTGATAATTCACTATCTAATTTAAACTAAAAGTAAACATGGATTTTCAAAAAATATTAAACGTCATAAAAACCGAACTTAACACTAAGCAACGCACAGGCGAGGTTGCTACATACATCCCTGAATTAGCTAAAATTGATCCTGAAAAATTTGGAATGCATTTATTCTCTGTTAATTCAGATCATTACAGCCTAGGCAATAGCAATGAACGTTTTTCTATTCAAAGTATTTCTAAAGTATTTGCATTAACAGTGGCCATGTCATTATCAGATGATGACCTTTTTGATAGAATAGATGTAGAACCATCAGGAGATCCTTTTAACTCTTTGTCACAATTAGAATACGAAAACGGAATACCCAGAAACCCTTTTATCAATGCAGGAGCTTTGGTTATTTGTGATGTATTAATTTCTAAATTAACGGATCCTAAACGTCATCTCATAGATTTTATTCATAACATCACAGGTATTGACTCTATAACAATTAATACAAAAGTTTTTAATTCTGAGAAAAAATATAGTTATCGAAACGCCTCTTTACTTAATCTAATGAAATCGTTCGACAATATAAAAAACGACATTGATACCGTTCTTGATTTATATATATATCTATGCTCTATAGAGATGTCTTGCAAAGAGCTAGCTACTGCTTTTATGATTTATGCTAATTGTGGTAAAAAATTAGGATCAGAAACAGCATTAATCCCTCCAAGGAAAGTTAAACGTATTAATGCTATCATGCAAACCTGTGGATTTTATGACGAAGCAGGCGAATTTAGCTTTAGAGTAGGTCTACCTGGCAAAAGTGGTGTAGGCGGTGGTATTGCAGCTATACATCCAGGTCAATATGCCGTAACTGTATGGAGTCCCCCTCTTAATCCTAAAGGTAATTCTGAGATTGGTATGTATGCATTAGAACGATTAACAACTCTTATTGGATTATCTATATTTTAATTTTGAAGTGGTTTAAACTTTTTTAATTCTAGCGAAAAATAGTTGTTTTTTTGCACTTCATAGCAGCGCTACTAGGTAATAAAAAGACGAACATTTTTATAGCGAAGTGAAAAAAGTTTAAACCACTTCTTTGAATAAAAAACAAATAAATAATCTAAATCTATCCATTTTTTTTGAAAATTACACAAAAAAACGGCTCACATAAATATTCTGGGGATTAGGCAAAAAGTTTTTCCATTCTAAAGAGAAAAAATTTCACATCAACTACCCCTCTTAAGTTTGCTCTAAACAACTTTATCTTGGAGTTAAAAGATTCTGCATTTGCATTTGTATGTCTTTTTATAAAGAAATTCAAAATAGTTTCTAAGTGATAATTTAAACTGTTAACCACGGTATTAAAGACTGTCATATTTAGAAGCTTTGTTTTTTGCATCCAGTTTATTATTTTTTCTTTTGCTATTTCTCTAGAGGTTTCTTCATATATGTTTCTAAACTCAAGGGTGTGCTTGTATGCCTGATATAAAAGGGGATAATTCTTAAATAATAATTCAGCTCTTATCTTTTGGTTTTCTGTCCATTGGTTAGGTTTTTTAGCAATAATATAACGGCTTCTTGCTAATAATTGCTTGGGAGAATCCTCATTATCAAAACTAAATGGAATGTATTTTAACCCTTGTTCTTTTGCAATTTTGATTGCTTGATTCTCTTTTTCTATTTCCTCCCACCTGTATTTTATTCTTAAATGTTGCAGGGCTTCCATTATTAGTTTTACAACGTGGAAACGATCTGTAACCAAGTAACATTCAGGAAAACACATTCTTGAAGCCAATTGCATATTGTTTGCCATATCAAGGGTTATTTCCTTTACCAATTTTCTTTTATCTAATGGAATTTTGTTTAAAACACCAATAATATCTTGACTTTTTGTGCCCTTTATAGAGGCTACTAATGTTTTTTTCTTTCCTCTTCCATTTTTGTTGGTGACAAAGGTATAGAGTTCTCCTTTAGACAGACTCACTTCGTCGATGCTTAAATGTTCTCCAATGTTTTCAGGATAAATTAAATAATCTTCGGAGTGACTTAACTGTTCCCAGTCCTTAAAACCACTGATTTTTTTCTTATAATGGCGTTGCAACAAATTGGCTTTAACACCGTAATAACTAGATATTTTACTCAGAACCATCCGAAAGTTTTTCAAAAATGGTTAAATTTAGTTGTTAGCCCTTTTAAACAGGCGGATATTATACAGTTTTCAAGAAAATAAGTCTTCATTAAAGTTGATTATTTCTTGTGGTTCTCCCCGAACTCGTTTAGCCCCTTCTCCTACCTGATTGCAGACATAGTCTAGAGTAAGGTGAAAATTAAGGCAAACTCTTATTTTTTCCACAAAATTGGGAAAAGGCGTGTTTTTTCTTAGCTATTGTTCTTACAATAAGTTGAAGCAGTAAATAGGTTATTAGTGCCACATATATCTGCGATTTTACTGCATTTTCACTTGTTCCGACAAAGGTTTTAATTTGTAAATTCTGTTTAATTGCTTTGAAAAACAATTCTATATCCCAAAGTTTTTTGTACAAATTGCTATGGTTCTTGCTTTCCAGTCTAATTGGTTGGTAATGATTTCTATTTCTTTGTTTTCATTGCTTTATATAAATGTGTGACTAGCTGTAATTGTACAGAATTAATCCCTGTTTTAATAGCTTTCTTACTTGAAAGATTATAATTTCTAATCCTTTAGAATATCTTGGTCTATATCCATAGGAAGTTCCAACTCTTTAACGGTTTGAAAAACAGTATTCGTTTTAATACGAGTTACAAAAACA
>CAVYIL010000121.1:0-9195 GCA_963768325.1 uncultured Flavobacteriaceae bacterium
TCACATAAAAAAGTTGGGGAGAATCCTTAAGTTTGCATAAAAAATGGAATGAATTTTTCAATAATTTCTTCAATTTTGCCAGAAGGACTATTAACTCATTTTGATATTGTTGATTTTAAAGAATTGGGCAATTTACAAACTAAGCAAGACTGTTTTTATATCTATTTAGATGAGAAAAACATAATCCCCAAAGAATATAGGTCTTTTGAATATGAGTCCAAAGGTTTTTATGACAGGAAACAAATACAAGACTTTCCCATAAGAGGTAAAGCAGTTTATTTATGTATAAGAAGGCGAAGGTGGCGTAATAAGGTCGACAAATCAAAAGAAGTAAAAAGTGATTATTCTATTATAGCTGAGGGTTCAAAATTAACCATTGAACTTTCAGATTTTTTAAAAGATACAGGTAGAGAGTCAGAAGATACAATAAGTAAAATATCTAGTTATTACGGTGTTAAAGCCAATTTGTTGCAACGCCATTATAAGAAAAAAATCAGTGGTTTTAAGGACTGGGAACAGTTAAGTCACTCCGAAGATTATTTAATTTATCCTGAAAACATTGGAGAACATTTAAGCATCGACGAAGTGAGTCTGTCTAAAGGAGAACTCTATACCTTTGTCACCAACAAAAATGGAAGAGGAAAGAAAAAAACATTAGTAGCCTCTATAAAGGGCACAAAAAGTCAAGATATTATTGGTGTTTTAAACAAAATTCCATTAGATAAAAGAAAATTGGTAAAGGAAATAACCCTTGATATGGCAAACAATATGCAATTGGCTTCAAAAATGTGTTTCCCTGAATGTTACTTGGTTACAGATCGTTTCCACGTTGTAAAACTAATAATGGAAGCCCTGCAACATTTAAGAATAAAATACAGGTGGGAGGAAATAGAAAAAGAGAATCAAGCAATCAAAATTGCAAAAGAACAAGGGTTAAAATACATTCCATTTAGTTTTGATAATGAGGATTCTCCCAAGCAATTATTAGCAAGAAGCCGTTATATTATTGCTAAAAAACCTAACCAATGGACAGAAAACCAAAAGATAAGAGCTGAATTATTATTTAAGAATTATCCCCTTTTATATCAGGCATACAAGCACACCCTTGAGTTTAGAAACATATATGAAGAAACCTCTAGAGAAATAGCAAAAGAAAAAATAATAAACTGGATGCAAAAAACAAAGCTTCTAAATATGACAGTCTTTAATACCGTGGTTAACAGTTTAAATTATCACTTAGAAACTATTTTGAATTTCTTTATAAAAAGACATACAAATGCAAATGCAGAATCTTTTAACTCCAAGATAAAGTTGTTTAGAGCAAACTTAAGAGGGGTAGTTGATGTGAAATTTTTTCTCTTTAGAATGGAAAAACTTTTTGCCTAATCCCCAGAATATTTATGTGAGCCTAGAAAACCCAGGGGTTAAATAAGTCATTTGATGCCAATACCCCTCAGGCATATATAAAGTTTCACCGTGTTTAAGAGTGGTAATATATCCTTTAGCATTTTTTAGAGCGGGCCATTTTTCTAGATCAGGGTTTGTAAAATCAATTCCCTGATGGGTAATTAAGGCATGCGGAATTTTATATAAATGTTTTGTTTCGGATGGCGGAAACAAAATACATTGTTTTTCTCCTTGAAAATGAAAATGCATAATATTTGCCCAATCAATATCATAATGCATAAACACCTTAGAGCCTTGACCACCAAAAAACAAAAAAGGTAATTTTTTTAAAAACCGCAGACCCAAATTAGGGTATTCAAAATCATTTTGTAACTGAGGCACTTCTTTTAAAATGTTGTACAAGAAGATTCTGTAATTAGTGGGTTTTTTGTTAAGTAACGCTATATAATCACTCATTTTCATGGAAGCATGAGCCTCATTAAATCTATATTCTGATGAAATAGGCTTGTCATCAAAAACAGGCACCGTTTTTTCGCCAGCTAAAGAATTAATATACTCAAGACTCCATTTTTTATACGCATCCCAATCCTCCGTTAATCGTTTGATAACGACTGGTTTTTGAGGTTTTACATAATCTTTAAGAAATTCATTTTTCTTAATCGTTTGTACTCTTGGTATTTGTTCTAAATGTAGTTCCACAGATAATGAATGACTATAATTTTTTTTATAAAATAGTAATTTCACCAAAACAAGTAAGGATAAACAAAGGTATTGCTAAATAGCTAGATTTACCCCGAAGAACTTATTTGTCTTTTACTAAAACTTTTCCTCCTTTTAATTTAGCGATCTCATTTTTTTCAATTTTATGGTCAGGTCTAGACCATTTTGGTTTTTCGTTTAGAGATTTAAAACTCGAGTTTTTAGCCTCAACTGTTTCTGGCTGTGCTTTTTTAATAAAAGGCTTTTGCGGATTGAGACCTAATAATTTAAACATCTTCATATCCTCATTAACATCGGGATTTGGAGTTGTTAACAGCTTGTCACCCGCAAAGATAGAATTTGCCCCAGCAAAGAAACACAATGCTTGTCCCTCTCTATTCATTTCTGTTCTACCCGCCGATAATCGTACCTGTGTTTTTGGCATAACAATCCTTGTAGTTGCCACCATTCTAATCATATCCCATATTTCTACAGGTTTTTGATCTTCCATAGGGGTTCCTTCTACTGCTACTAGTGAATTGATAGGTACAGATTCTGGTTGTGGGTTTAGTTTAGCTAAAGCCACCAGCATTCCTGCACGATCTTCAGCTTTTTCACCCATTCCGATTATTCCACCACTACAAACCGTAACATTTGTTTTACGAACATTGTCAATAGTTGTAAGGCGATCCTCATAACCTCGAGTAGATATTACTTCTTTATAGTATTCCTCTGATGTGTCTAAATTATGATTATATGCATATAAACCAGCTTCCGCAAGACGCTGTGCTTGATTTTCCGTTATCATTCCTAGGGTACAGCACACTTCCATATCAAGTTTATTGATGGTTCTAACCATCTCTAACACATCGTCGAATTCTTTTCCGTCTTTAACATTACGCCATGCAGCTCCCATACACACCCTAGAACTCCCAGAGGATTTAGCTCGTAATGCTTGGGCTTTTACTTGTTGTACGCTCATTAGATCATTACCTTCTACATCAGTGTGGTATCTTGCCGCTTGTGGACAATAACCACAATCTTCAGGACATCCACCAGTTTTGATGGATAGTAAGGTAGAAACTTGTACCACATTTGGGTCGTGATGCTCTCTATGAATGGTAGCCGCCTCATAAAGCAGTTCCATCATTGGTTTGTTATAGATATCTAAAATTTCTTGAGTTGTCCAATTATGTCTTATTACGCTCATAAGTCTACTGTGTGATGAATTTCCAAAAGTAATAAAATCTGATAGTACTATTACAATAAATGGATAAAAGAAAAAATCTTTAATTTTTTATTTCGAAAAAATTTTCGAAGACATCAAAAAACTTTTCAGGCTCTTCTAGGTATGGATTGTGTCCGCTGTTTTCAAACATAATAAATGTAGCTTGTGGCATATATTTTTTATATAGTATGGCGTATTCTGGTGTAGATACCCCATCATAACGACCCGCTATAATTAGTGTTGGGGATTTTATTGATTTTAGTTTCCTTCTAAAATCAATATCTCCCATATTACCGGTGACATGAAAATCGGCATCTTTACCCACAATAGAATAATATACATCAGAGTTCCAAGAACGAATTTCTTTTTTGGGAACTGGCTGTTTAAGTGTGGTGTTGTGATAATACACGTACTTTACAGGAAGATTACCGTATGCTTTTGAAAAAATAGAATCACTAGATATATAGCCTTCTGTCCTAAGCGAATCTATAATTTTCCATTTTTCAGGAAAATGAGTTTTGGCGTAGTGATTATAACTATCACAGTTGGCTTGCCACATTAACCCACTATGAAATCCATTAATAAGAACTATTTTATCAATAACTTCTGGGTGTTTTAGAGCGTATGCTTGTGCTACTACTGTTCCATATGAATGCCCCACTAGAGACCATTTATCGAGTTTTAATGCTTTTCTAATACCATCTAGTGCCTCGACATCATTATCAATTGTGTACTCTTTTTTGTTTTTAGCATTATCGGATTGACCTCTTCCTAAACCATCAAAAAAAACGACTTTATTGTTTTTGTAATATTTGCCAAAATTACCTTGAAGATAGTCATGTGAGTTTCCTGGACCACCAGCAATAAATGCTATGGGATTCCCATTTCCCTTTGTTTCTACGTTAATCTTATATCCATTTATCTCTAGAAATTGGGAGTTAAACTCATCATGGATGGTTTTTTGGGCGTTGATTGTATTAAATAAGGTTATGAATACTATTGATGAGATAATTCGAATTTGCATAATTAAAGGAATTTAAAAAACGTAATCAAGATTTTTTAAAGATACTTAATTAGAATTATTCTTCTATAAAAAAACAATATCATTTGTTAAAGCAAAGGGTTGTTTAATAGTATTGAGACTGCATTTCCTCCAAAGCCTACTGCGTTAACGATAACTTTGTTAATCTTTTTGGGGATGTTTGTGTTTTCTATAAAAGGAACAGGTATAAACTCTTGGTGTTTTATCATTAAGATTGCGAGTTCTAGGCTTAAGATTCCACTTGTTCCAAAGGTATGACCAATCTTCCATTTATTAGAGGTTAGGGCAGGTGTTTTTTCTCCAAATATAGTTTTAATAGCATTGTATTCTGCTATATCCCCCTTTACTGTTCCTGGCGCGTGTAATACAATTACATCTATTTCTTCTGGCTTTATCCCGTTTAATGCCATCTTCATAGATTTCTGAAAACATTCGGCTTCTGTAGATATGGATATATTATGTTTTAACCTTTCTGTTGCATAACCAATACCTTTTATGAGTGCTATAGCATTAGCCTTGATACCTTTTTCTAGACATACTACTGCAGCACCTTCACCTAGAAACATAGAGTTTCTTTTTTTATTCCAATTCATTGCTTGACACGGATAGTCCTCGTCGATATTAGAGGAGTAAATTTTTAGTGCTTTTATTTGCGAAATGGTAAATGGTGTTAATGGTGCTTCACTACCCCCTACCAGAAAGGTGTTTGCTAAACCTGATTGTAGCCAGGCTATACCATTAAGAATGGCGTGTAATGCTGTAGAACACGTTATAGAGTGACTAATTTCTGGTCCACTAGTTTGTAAGTCTTGAGCTATCCATGATGAGATGTTTCCTAGTGTGGTTGTAGGAGAGCTTAACGTTGAAGATTCCCCAGTATTTAAAAATTCTTTATGATATTTCTCAAAAAGACCTGTTGCGCCGCGAGAAGATCCTATATTGATCCCAAATGCATGCTCTTTTTTCCATTTTGCGTTTTCAACAGCTAGTCTTGCTACATGTATTGCGAATAAAACAGAATCATCTAGTTTTTCATAATGAGGGTTGCTTATTCTTAATTGATTAATTGTTTTTTTGGAAGCTGTAGTTAGTCTCGAAACAGGAGTTTGTTCTCCAGAAAATTCTTCATAAGTAATGCAGTGAGAGGGTTTTTTGTATGAAGCCCAAATTTCTTCTTCTGAGTTTCCTAAAGTAGAGATAGATGAAAGACTAGTAATGGATACAGGTTCTTGCAATTCTTGAGTTTTTGGCAAATGTACAGGTTTGTTTAGTATTGTTCAATAGTAGTTCATTGTTTTTAAAAAATGACCGCTGCAAAATAAGACTTTTTATTTGCTATTGGTATAAATAACAAAGCACTATTTTTTTTAAATAGTGCTTTGTTATAAATATTTGTAACTAGGGAATGTTTATTAATTTACATTTTTACAACAATAAATTCAGATCTTCTATTTAATTGGTGATCTTCTTCGCTACACTCTACTCCATCACTACAATTATTAACGAGTTTGTACTCGCCATATCCTTTAGAGGTTAATCTATTGGCTTTTATACCTTTCTTTATTAAGTAATTCATTGTAGATTTGGCTCTATTAGAAGATAAGGTTTCGTTATATTTAAAACTTCCCCTACTGTCTGTATGGCTACGAATATCGATTTTCATATCAGGATATTGATTTAAGACAATCAATACTTTTTCTAGTTCTAAAGAGGCATCATATCTAATATTGTATTTATCATAATCAAAATATATAATAGGAATATCTAGTACTTTAGCTAAATCCATCCCTACTTTTATGCTATGTAAGTTTTGATCTAATTCTAATTCTACTTCAAGTTCTTGTTTTACACTAGGGGTTGTAAATCGTATTTCATCAGCAGTAAAGTTTTCTTTTTCTCCTCTTACTAAATACTCTTTGTCACAACCTAGATCAAATTGAAAAGCTGCATCTAATCCTACATCTACCCGATTTATTTCTACACCAAGTTCATCAAATACGATAACAGTAGTTCCGGGTAGAAGTTCTCTTGTACTTTTGTTAACAGCAATACCTTTTACAAGTTGCGTACAGGGTTGTGGTAGTGTAAAGCTATAAATATCATCATCCCCTTTTCCTCCAGGTCTGTTGGATGTAAAGAGTCCTTCTTTAGTTTCTAGATTTTCGTAATACCCAAAATCATCTTGTGGGCTATTTATAGGTTTCCCTATATTTTCTACATTATATTTATGGTTAGCCTTTCTTTTGTTTTCAAAATCTTTTACTACATATACATCTAATCCGCCTAATCCCATATGTCCATTGGAGGAGAAATACAGATCTCCATCAGTATTAATAAAGGGAAACGTTTCTTGCCCTTCGGTATTTAATTCGGTACCTAAATTAACAGGTTTTCCTAGGCTGCCATCACTCTTTATATCAGCTACATATATGTCCGACAGCCCTATTGTTCCTGGCATATCAGAGGCAAAATATAATTTAGTTCCGTTTTTGTTTATGGTAGGATGTGCCACACTATATTCATTACTGTTAAAGTGTATTGGTTTTATCTCATTCCAAGTACTATCACTTTGTAAGGTTGCACGATATAGTTGTAATCTACTAATCCCTTTATCATCTTTTTTTAGGTTTTTTTTGTAATAGTTGTTCCGAGTAAAATAAAATATTTTACTATCTGGTATAAAAGCTGCTGAGGATTCGTGGTATTTGGTGTTTATTTCTTTGTTAAAAGCAGTAACATCTTTATAACTTCCATTTTTTTCTTTTACTGCAGAGTAAAGGTCTAAATAAGGTTGTTCATTCCACTTATAAACCTCACCACTTCCTCTGGAGGATGCAAACACGAGTTTATTATTGTAGTGTATAGCTCCAAAATCAGACACTTTAGAATTGATATTTAGATTGTAAACTTCAAAATCTCTACTAGCTTCATCAATTTTGGTTAGATAGTCTATAGTGGATATAAATGCTTTTCCTCTAGAATCGTTTGATTTTGTTTCATAAAATTTAGCCATCCATTTATCGGATTCGGTATAGTTTTCATCACTTTTTAACGCTAGGGCATATCTAAAATAGTATTCAGAATCTACAGGCTCGTTTAAGGCCATGAGTTCGCCATACCATTTAGCGGCATCCCTCATTTTATTGTTAAAATAAAAGGAGTTTCCTAATTTCTGAAATAAATCAACGGATTTAAATCCACTATTAGCAACTTTTAATAGCACATCACTGGTTTTTACGTATGCAAATTTATCATAGTCTTCTGTTGCTTTTTTTATTTTCTCTTTTTGGCTATAACATATTGAAAAAATAAAACTGAAAATAATAATTGAAATAAGTTTATTTGTTTTCATAGTCCGATTTTTTTAAAAGAATCTAGGAGACAATAATCGTTTAACAGGTTGCAGTAATTCAAAACGTAATGTAATTTCATGGCTGCCACTATTATAGTTTCTTAATCCAGTAGTTGTGGCGTCATAAGCATATCCAATAAATAATTTTTTGTTGATCTGAAACCCTACGAGCCCACTTACAGAGTCGTCCCATCTCCAGGCTACCCCTAATGTAAGCTTTTTATTTAATAAAACATTAGCAGAAACATCTGCAATTAATGGAGATCCCGAAACGGCTTTAACTAAAAAAGCTGGCTTAAGTTTTATATTTTCATTAATATCAAAGACATATCCACCTATTAAGAAATAATGAAATCGCTCACTAGCCAAAGATTCTTTATGGTCTTTATAATGGCTGGTTGTTACAAAGTTAGGTACAGCAACTCCAAGATACCATTTCTGAGAATGTAGATAGATTCCTGCTCCTACAGTTGGAGAAAAGAGGCTTATATTTTCGTTAAAAACCACGTCTGGGTTTTGATATTTACCTTTACTCCAATCTGTACTTAAATTATGAAACCCTGCTTTTACTCCAAACGATAATTTTAATCCATTATTGCTTATCTGAATGGTATAAGAAAGATTGCCGTCTACATATATTTCACTAGTTGGTCCTAGTTTGTCATTTACTACAGAGAGTCCTATTCCTATTTGTTTATTCCTAAGCGGAGTGTGTATCGCTAAGGTCTGAGTAGAGGGAGCTCCTTCTAAACCTACCCATTGAGAGCGATGAAGCCCTGTTATACTAAGCACTTCTCTTTGTCCTGCATATCCTGGGTTAACACTCATTGTGTTGTACATATATTGTGTAAATTGTGGGTCTTGCTGCGCAATTCCTGCGTTTGATAGTACTATAAATAGTAGTACTACTATGCTTTTTAATAACGAAGATATTTGTTTCATTTTTTCTTTTATTATAGAGGCTTGTTTGCTCGTTATTTTATCTGTTTATATATAACCATCCTGCTCTTGGTTTAGAGCCGTCTCCTAAATCTAGTACATAATAGTAGGTTCCTACAGGTAGTTTGTCTGCTTGTTTTACAAGTGCTCTACCGTTTGAGGTTCCGTCCCAGTCGTTTAGGTATCCTGATTTCTCATAAACCTTATTTCCCCATCGGTTGTAGACTTCTGTTTTGTTGTCGGGGTAGTTTTCGATACAGTCAATAACAAAAGTATCGTTCACACCATCCCCATTAGGAGAAAACTCATTGTATATGGTTAAGCAAGGAGCATCTGGCTGAGTAACTGTAATATACACTGTTGCTTTATCACAAGCTTGCGGTGTTCCGTTATCACAAACCTGATATACAAATTGATCCGTTCCTATATATCCATCATTTGGTGTATAGGTAAAGTCCCCATTTGCACTTATAGTAACTGTTCCATTAGATGTTTCTTTGATGATAGAAGTAGTTATACTGTCTCCTT
>CAVYIL010000122.1:0-6606 GCA_963768325.1 uncultured Flavobacteriaceae bacterium
AAAGAATTACCTGTATCGTTTGATACATAAATCCCATTAAACTTAGCTTTTTCCTCTTCCAGAATATATACTTTATTAGGATTATCTTTAGAAACTCCAATCATTTTGTGACCTGAAGAAAAACCATATTTAAGATTGTCTATTTTTTTAAAGCTATTGCCTTGGTTAGTTGAAATATGAAAGTTTTTTCCTGATGCAAAAAGAGTGTTTGGGTCATCAGATTTAAATTCAATATCAACAAAATAATCTCTTTTTGAGGTTAATTTCCAAGAATTTCCTCCATCAGTTGATTTATATATTCCATATAGATATGAGCTAATATAGATAATATTAGAATCAGTGGGATGAATCAAAATTTTATTAATTTTTCCACTTTCTGATTTGGCTAATTGCACCCATGAGTTACCACTATCAATCGATTTATATATTCTACCTTCTGTAGAACCCCAATAGTAAATTGAAGAGTTAGATGGATCCATAGCAAGAGAATATACGTCTAAATTAGTACTATTATCTGTTAAAGGAGTCCAATCTTTACCTTCATTAGTAGTTTTCCATACTCCCCCAGATGCAGATCCCACAATTATATGATCTGTGTTATTGTTGTCAATAGCTACCGATGTTAATCTTCCGATACCCTTGCCAGTAGTTTTGTTAATATTATCTGTCCAATTTTTAGGACCAAGCTCTTCCCAATAATCATTTAATACAGCATTATTACGATTGTTTATTGATTTATTATAACGATTTATTTCTTGTATATCTTTCGTTTTTTGTTTTAGGTAACCATTCTCGTCCATTAATTTTAATGAAAGAAACTCCCATTTCTTGTATTATTTATATCCTGATTCTTCTCCTTTGCCACTATTCAAAAAGTGTTTTTCTGCTTCTTTTTGAATTTGTTTGATATTGTAGTTTTTATCGTTCATCATTCTTTTGTATTCCTGAGACCAAGAGATAGAGAAAGTTGATAGAATTAAATAAAAAAGAATTGCTTTTTTCATAAAGTATTAATTTGTGTGTTTATACCTGTTTATTTTTTTATGTTAAACAAGTATTATATTAACTTTAAAACATTATTTTTTTGCAAAAGTATGATATTTACACTTTTTTCGATAAAAACACGATATAATTTTAATATATAACTGATTAAGTAACGATAAATAGGTTTAACGTATCGAGTTTTTGATTTTTTTAGTTTTGTTTTGTGTCAAAAACCGGTATTAAATGCGATTATTTATAAGGAAAGAATTGAAAGAAAACAAAATTTGGATTAATTTAGGACTTGTTTTATAGTATTCTGTTTTTTCTTACGTGATAAAAATAAAACAACGTATATTCTTGTCTTTATCCGAAGAATAATTAAAGTTTTATTAATTTTTGTTTTGTAAATTAGTATGAGGTGTAATTTAGTGACCAGTTATGCGTTTATGATTGTATACTAAATATACAGAATGTATAAAATAAATGTTCATTTATATTATGAGATGATGTATAGACTTGTTATCTTTGACAAAATTGAAAAATTAGAATATCGTTATGTTTGAATTTGATCAGTACCTTGGTTTTTTAGCATTTCTAACTATTTTGACAATCGGATTTTGGTTAATGATTTTTTTGTTAACTTTTGTGGTACCGTATTGGATAATAGGTGCTAATATAGAGAATTTTAAGCTAAGAAGAGAAGCAAAACGTAAAGCTGAAAAAGCTTAATATTATATTAAATAAAGAATTTTTATAGAAGACTATCCAAATGTTATTGGATAGTCTTTATTTTTGTATCTAACATTTATTAAATATCATCGTCTACGTTGTTATTGTTATTGATCTTACTAGATTTGTCTCTATTCTTTTTCTGGTTAAACCTATATGTAAAAGATAAATTAAAAGTTCTTTTTCTCCATTGAAATTCGCTATTAGAAATAAAATTAGTAGAAATAGAAGAATTGTTTCGTTTTCTAGAATTAAAAAGATCTACTATGTTGAAAGTAAGTGACGCCTTCTCTTTGAACAAATCTACGCTAAATGCCATATTAGTATTAAAAATCCCTTTAGTTTTAGTTTCGGTATTTTCTTTTGGTCCATAATAAGAAAAGGTTGATTGCCAGTTAATGTTACCAGGTAAGGTTATTTTGTTAGTTAAGCGCGCGAACCAGCTAAAATTATCTGAATTTAGATTTCTACCTTTATATACTCCACGTCCATTATTTTGAAAAGCGTTAAAGTTTCCGTTTATCCTCCATTTTTTGTTTGGATTATAGGTTAGGGTAAATTCTAAACCATATAGGTAGGTGTTTGATAGGTTAATAAGGGTTCTTCTTATGACAGGAACCTTGTTATCTATATTATTTTCGTCTGATCCGATAATAGTAGTTAAACCTGTTTCTTCAGAGATAAAGGTAAAATTTTGGGTTGATTTATTGTAGTATAAAGAAGTGTTTAGCGTTAATTTTTTCATTTTATATAAGTAACCAATATCAAATGTGTTAGAGTAGCTAGGGTTTAAATCAGGGTTTCCCTGAAATAAATTCGTAGCACTAGATCTAGAAGGAAAAGGGTTAATATATCTTGATCTAGGTCTTCTTAATCTGCGGTTATATCCTAACATAAAACTTTGTTTTTCTGAAATTTCATACCCTATATTAATTGTAGGAAAAAAATCTACATACTTTTTTTTGTTAAAGTCATTACTTGTTTTTTGGTCAATAATTATTCTAGATTCTTCAACTCTTAGTCCTAACAGATAAGAGAATTTATCAAATTGGTTTCCGAATTGTGAGTATATGGCATTAATTTTTTCTGTATAGATTAAATTGTTAGATAAATCAGCATTGATAGTAATGGTATTATTGTTGTCTATTAGGAGTAAGTAATCCGTAGAAAGTGTGTTAAAATTGCCTCGATAGCCAATTTCGAATTGCCCATTGTTTTTGAAAGGCAAAATATAATCTGCTTGGAGTAGAATTCGATCTTCGTTCTCAGTTGTATTTACCAGTTCTGTGATAGAAGTGTTATCTTGAGTTATTTTAGAGTATTCTTCTTCATTGTTATTTTCGACTTGAAAATCAAAAGTTAATTTATGCCCATTAGTGTTAAAATCTTTTGTGTAATTAAGAGAGTATTGCTTGGTATTATTATCTTCAATTTCAGGGTCATAACGAAAATTTTTGCTTAGAATAAGCCCATCATTATTGTATTCTGTTATTGTATTAGTAGTATTACTTTTTTTATCATTAGAAAGATATGCTATCGATGAAGTAATAGATGAAGTTTCATTAATATACCATTCGATACCAAAATCAGTGTTATATCCTTTTCGAGTTCTGTCAATATCTCTTTCTTCTTTAAGATTTATACTTTTGTTTAAAAAATGAGTGTAATTGAATACACTTCCAGGGATTTCACTGTATTTATACCCTAAAGTTGTGAAAAAATTAATATCTCCTGTTCTGTAATTTAGGTTGCCAGAGGCTCCTGCTGTTAAGGGAAATCCAGTATTTATAGTAATAGCTCCATTAAGTCCTTGAAGTTTACTTCTACGTAAAATAATATTTAAAATTCCGGCAGTTCCCTCTGCATCGTAGCGGGCAGAAGGGGAAGTAATGACTTCTACACGTTCTATAGATTCAGCAGGTAATTGTCGTAGTGCTTCAGTGCTGTTTAGACCTGTCAAACCAGATGGTTTTCCGTTGATTAATATTCTTACATTATCATTACCTCGTAATAATACATTTCCTTCTACATCTACAGAAACAGATGGCACATTATCTAATACATCACTAACTGTTCCACCGCTTACGGTAAGATCTTTTCCTACATTATAAATTTTCTTGTCTAATTTTATTTCTACAGTAGTCTTTTCGGATAATATCACTACATCATCTAAATTTTCGGTATTGGATTTAAGTTTGATAATCCCAATATCAGAATCTTTAAAAATTTTTTGTTTCGGAAGTGTTTTAGTTTCAAAAGAAATATATTCTATAGAAATATCATATATTCCTTGTGGTATGGAGACAGAGAAATTTCCGTTTAGTTCGGTAATGCCTCCAGTAATCATTTTATTTTCTTTAGAACTATAAAAAGCGATTGTAGCATATTCTAAAGGTTTGTTGGTTTCCTCATTAAGAATTTTACCAGAAATTTTGATTTCTTTTTGTTGTGACCAACAATTGTAAGTAAATAATAGGGTTAAAATTAAAATGTATCTATTCATGAAAATAGTGAGCTATAATTAAATTGTAAGACTATAGAAGTTTTGATAGGTTTAGAGTGATATTTTTTTTAATATAAAATAGATAATGGTTTAATGAGTTTTGAGAACAAATATTCTTTACAATTCTGTTGGTTTCAAATCATAAAAAAATTAATTCTTCTTTACTTAAATAGTATAATTACAGCTTATTTTCATAAGTTTTCAATTGTATTCTAATTTTTTAAAAACATTTTTTGCTAAAGATATAAAATAATATTTTTTAAATAAAAAATGCATAATTATTATAATAGATTAATTACTTTTTCAGGAGGACGTCCTATTATAGCTTTATTTCCATTTATAACAATTGGTCTTTCAATAAGTATTGGATTTTTATACAGTATATTTATTAACTCTTGATTAGTGTATTCTTTGTTATTAAACTGTTGTTTCCATATTTTTTCATTTTTCCTTACTAAATCAATAGGAGATATTTTTAATAGAGTAATTATCTCAGAAATATTTTTTTCAGACAAAGGAGTGTCAAGATATTTAATAACCTCAATATCCTTTCTGTGTTCTTCTATAATAGCAAGACATTGTCTAGATTTACTACATCTTGGGTTGTGGTATATTTTTATCATTTTTTTTTAAATATTAGTCTTCATTTTTCTGTCCCATCATCATGAGAAAAGCTTTTAAGAAGCCATCAATGTTTCCGTCCATAACAGCATCTACATTTCCAGTTTCTTCAGCTGTTCTTACATCTTTTACTAATTTGTACGGGTGCATGACATAATTTCGTATTTGGGATCCCCATTCAATTTTCATTTTAGAAGCCTCTATTTCATCGCGTTGAGCTTGTTGTTTTTTTAGTTCCATTTCAAAAAGCTGAGATTTAAGCATTTGTAGAGCTTTAGCGCGGTTATCGTGTTGAGATCTAGATTCAGAACAAGCGATCTGAATACCTGTAGGAAAATGGGTAAGTTGCACTTTTGTTTCTACTTTATTAACATTTTGTCCACCAGCACCACTTGATCTAGATGTAATTATTTCGTAATCAGAAGGGTTTATCTCTATTTCGATACTGTCATCAGCAAGTGGGTAAACATATATAGATGCAAAAGATGTATGGCGTTTTGCGTTGCTATCAAAAGGGGAGATACGTACTAAGCGATGAACCCCATTTTCTCCTTTTAGCCAACCAAAAGCAAATTCACCATCAATTTCTAAGGTAACAGTTTTAATTCCAGCAACATCTCCTTCTTGGTAGTTGAGTTCTTTTACTTTATAACCTTGTTTATCAGCCCACATTAGATACATACGCATAAGCATACTTGCCCAGTCACAACTTTCGGTACCACCTGCTCCAGCAGTAATTTGCAAAACAGCACCTAGGTTATCTCCCTCAGCACTTAGCATGTTTTTAAACTCCATATTTTCTATAAGAGATAAGGAGTCAGAATATCGATCCATTACTTCTGTTTCTGAGGCATCTCCTTCTTTGTAGAACTCATAAAGAACATCAAGATCATCGATTAAAGAGATACTTTTTTCATAATCAGAAACCCATTTTTTTTTCGAATTTAACTCTCTCAATAAAGCTTCAGCTTCTTGTGGATTATTCCAAAAATCGGGAGCAAAAGTTTTTTCTTCTTCGTTTGCTATTTCAATAAGTTTGGCATCAATGTCAAAGATACCTCCTTAACGCAACCTGGCGCTTTCTGAGATCTAATAATGTCTCGGTTGTTATCATAAATTGAATAATTTATTTTTTACAAAAATAAGATTTATGATTATAGTATATAATTTTTTTGCGATTATTTTAAAAGTATATTGGTTGAAAATAGTTGCAATTAAATTATAGACATAAGGTATTGTTATATAAAAAGTGTCTAAAAGTTATTAAATAACCTTAAATCCGCAACAATATTAAACGAGTAATAATGGATTTTTTTTATGGTTATTATTCTTTTGATTTTAAATTTTGACGTGTTTAATCCTAGAAATCGGCATAATTAAGGGTTTGATTTATCAAAACTGGACTTCTATTTAACATGCCACGTCTGTTAAACCACATAGTTATATAACGTCAAAACGGTCTTGTAATAAAACCTTGATTATCAGTTATTTAATTTTACGAATTAAATACACTTATCCCTTTAAAATCAGTTGATTACATTTTTTATTTAAATTTTTAAATCAAAATAGGGCTTATCAGAGAATAATCTTAGCTTGTATTGTCTTGCTTCATAAATCCACTGCCCAGCAACGGTTATAAATTTAAAAACAAAACGTTTTAATCGAGAGGTAGGCTCTAGATCCTCAAATTTCTCTGATACAATATTTATGAAATACGTGTAGAAATTTTTAATCATTGCTGTAATTATCATAAAAGTACCTGTTTTGAC
>CAVYIL010000123.1:0-3945 GCA_963768325.1 uncultured Flavobacteriaceae bacterium
CTGAGTTTTTATATTCTGTTATTAATTGGATTGATAGGGGGTTAAAGGGGGTCTTTCAATGTACATTGCATTATCGATATTATAATTAACTACGATTCCGCTTTTATTGGTTTTTATGACTTCAAAGGCATTTTCTTCGCTTATACGTAAACTTATAAAATCACATACAACAATACCTTTTTGGTGTTGATCCCCTAGTGTAAAAAGACTGAGTTCTGATCTTTTATATTGTTCTAAAAAAGGATACATATTATAGTAATGATCGGGTAAATTATGAAAATTAAATACATTTATGTTGGTTACCTTAAAGCTTAGTTTTAATGATGATATATTTTCGAATGCGATGGTTTTTAGATCAAGAGTAGCGTTTAGTTCTTCTAATTTAATTTTAAAACTTAGCTTAAATCCTTTTTTTGTTAAATATATTACGTTTAAATCACTATTTTTAAAGCATTGGATTGCGTTGTTCATTTTTCTTAATTTTTTAGATTTAGTAGAATGATTATTTATTTTGATCTACGATATTTTCTATTCTATAATAATGAATGACTGTTAACTTTTTTTAGATAGTTTAGTCTGTTGTTGTGTTACTTTACAATTGGTTTTATTTATAGAAAATAGGGGAATATTGATAGATCTTATTTTTAAAGAAATTTTGTATTGTTTTTATTATTAGGAGTAGATAACTATTTGTTATTTACTTAATAGTTGGTATATGTTTTCTGATATCACCATCTAGAATGAAATAATTGTGTTGTTTTTTTAGAAAAATTATCACTATATATTTGTTTTTTTCTGAATTTTTGTACTTGGTAAATTACGGTGTTTTTAGATGGCATTTTGTGGTTTTTAAAGTCATTAATAAGGGAACAAAAATAACTACTTTTAAAAAGATAGACAGGTTCTTTGTGATTTTTATTGAACAATACTTTTGCTTTTTTGAATATTTTAACATTATAGTGGTTTAAACTTTTTTCTATTTGCTATAAAAATTATTTATTTTCTTTTAAACGAGTATTTTTTTCTTCTATTGATGGGGATATTTACTAAATTTTTAAAAGCTATTTTTTTGTTAATTTATTTTCTATTGGATGGAGATGTACGATAAAGTAAGAGTTATTGTAATCTACTTTATATATTATGCATTTTTTGGATTGGTAATATACCATTATAATTCGTTAAAAAACGAATTCTAGTTTAATACTGTCGAATACTAAATATATGGTTATCAGTATGGTATAACATGTACCTTTGTCTTCGTAAACAATAAATTTTGTGTTTTCTTATTCTTTCATTTTGATATGGATTGAGCATAAAATTGGAATTCTTTACCATGTACATAACTTACTTAATATAATATAGCGATATGAAATTAATTAAACTACTATGGATTACAATTGTTTTTTGTTCTTTACAATTAGGAGCGCAACAGTATGATGTAACAACTATTTTAGAGAATGGTTCTCCAGAAAAAACGTATAATTTAGTTGTTGTAGCAGAGGCTTATACAAAATCTGATTTTGATTTATTTATAAATACCTCAAAATTAATTGATGATATTTTAGCAGAAAATCCTGTGTATGCTGATATGTTAGATAAAATGAATATTTATGCTATTAGTACCCCATCAGTTGATTCATCAATTAGTGAAGTTGCACTAAACCCCAATCCAGATGCTAGTATCGATCCTATTCAGACTTCGGTGCTTAAAAACACCTTTTTCAGCATTTATTATAAAAACTCTTATCGAGCTTATTTTATGGAAGAAGAAACGATTCTTAAGGCAAGAAGGGTTGCCGCAGAGCATGTTCCTTTTACGGATAGTGTTTTGATATTGGTTAATGGATCACAGGGGCAACATTTAAGTGGAAGGGCTTCTACGGATGGGTTTGTTGCTGTTGTGGGTGTAAAGGATGGTTTTACAAAAATTTGGGAAAAGTATACATTGATTCATGAACTGGGTCATAGTATTGGTGGTTTAGGAGATGCATATTCTGAGAGTAAGGGAGAAGATTTTAATAAAACAACTAATAATGATCCTAATACTATCAGGTGGAAAGATTTATTACATCTAAGTGATGTTGGTATAGAGTCTAATATTTCTGGATCGGGTGTTTATGTTCCAAGTTTAAAGTGTACCATGAATACGATTGACTACAAGTATTTTTGCCCTGTTTGTGAAAATAGAATGAAAAGTATTACGGATATTGATGAAAACAAAAAATTACCATATGTTCATAGGATATATTCTATAGATGAAGATGGGGCTACTAACACTTATTCTTTTGGATGGGATAAGGTACCAGGAGCTACTAATTATGAAGTGACATATCAAGATGGCGGTAACAATTTAATGTATACAGAAATCACTAACACTAATCAAGTGGTTTTTAAGCTCTCTAGGACTCCAAAATACTCTGGGAATACTATGACTATTAGAGCATATAACAATTATTATAGTTCTGTTTTTAAGCGGTTTACTGTGCCTGTGAAATCTAGTTATGATCCAGTACCTTTTGAAGTGCCTTCTAATATTAATATTACGAATATTAGGGATACTTCTTTTAAGGCTGAATGGAAGTCTAATTCTAAGTCTTTGGCGACTCTTATTCGTTTGTGGAATAATACAGGTGAGTTTTCTGAAATTATTACGGATCAAGATTTTTTTGTTTTTAATAATTTATCTAAAGACGCACAATATAAAATGGAGATTGCGGCTGTAAATCCATATGATAATTATGTTAATTATGGTAGTCCATTTAGTAATAAAATAGAAATAGATTTACATGTTTTAGGGACTAATGAAAAGGTGTTATTTTCTGAAATTGAAGTTTATCCTAATCCAATAATTGATGTAGTTAATATTAGCTCCCCAACTAAGATTGACTATGTTGAGGTTTATGATATATCTGGAAAAAAAATGATGTCTACTAAAAAAGCGTCTATTGATTTAGGTAATTTTTCTACTGGGCTTTATTTTTTGAAAGTTTATAGTAATAATCATTTTTCGACTATTAAAGTGTCTAAAAAATAGTTTACATCATTTTCCCTTATGAATTTACCGCAATAAAATATTCTTTTATAGTAAATTCATAAGGGAAAATGGTATAATTACAATTGATGGATATGGTTTATAAAAACAAGAGATAATATTATTCTTAGACTAACGAATAAATAGTATTATATTTTCTTTTTATTTGATTGATAGGTTGTTAGTTATTTCGTATAGTGCAATAGCTGTAGCGGTTGCAACGTTCATACTGCTATTGTTTCCATACATATTGATATGGATACTTTGTGTAGCCATAGAAAGTATTTTTTCTGAAACACCTATATTTTCTTCTCCGATAATCAATGCAATTTTTTGGTTATGTTTTGGTTTATAATCAGATACAGGGATGCTGTTTTTGGTTATTTCTAAAGTTAAAATTATGTAGTTTTCGGCTATTAATTGTTTTATGATGTCTGTAATATTATCTTTTTGTTGATAAGGAATAATATGATGAGTGGATCTAGCTGTTCGGATCATTCTTTTGCTTACTATTGAGATTTCTTTGCCACAGAAATATATTTTTTCTACGCCAAAACTATCGGATAGTCTAAATAAACTCCCAATATTTGCTGGAGAACTTACACCGTCAGATACTAAGGTTATTGGAAATTGTTTTTTTATAAATTGTGAGCTGTCATGATATAGTTGTTCTTTCATTAGTTTTCAAAGGCGTATTTAATAATATTAGCTCCCATTTTTAGTGCTTTTAGTCTAACTTCTTCTGGATCGTTGTGGATTTCTGGGTTTTCCCACCCGTCGCCAAGGTCGCTCTCGAATGTAAAGAGTAGTACTAATCTGCCTTCATGCGAGATTCCAAGTGCTTGTGGTCTTTTGCTGTCGTGTTCATGGATTTTGGGTAAACCCATAGGGAAATTATATTTAATCGAAAATAT
>CAVYIL010000124.1:0-11833 GCA_963768325.1 uncultured Flavobacteriaceae bacterium
ATAATATGTCCGTTAAGGAATGTAGAAAAATTCCTTTTGTTGTTCTACGAGGATCTTCCATAGTCGAAAAATGAATTAGTAAATTTGACATTTGTTTTTAAATACCAAAAAAAACAAACATAACGAAATCAAACAAAAATAAAAGTTAGAGAAAAACTATCCTAATAGAATTTTTAAATGCTTTTGCCCTAGGCACATAACTAATAATTATAAAACACTGATTTTAAAATTGTATATATATACAATTTTAAAATCAAGGCTTAAACCATTTTGTATTACTATTTGATATTCTGTTAATCCTAAAACATTGATAATCAATAATTACAAAAGACATAAAAATATTCATTATGTGCCTAGGTCAATACACCTATATCCTTTTGAGAAGAGTTAATGTTCTTTTAATATCTCTATGAGTATCTTTTAAACTATTAAAAAGCACCCTTTCCGAATCAGGAGTAAATGCTTTATTACTTGTTTCTAATTTAAAACCACCATCAAATAGTGCTTTTCGAGACTTTAGTTCTTCTTCAAGAAGATAAGACCTGTTTTTTGGTTGAAAATGACCTGATTTTTCATTTATGAGGAAAATTTTTCCTTCCTTAACTTGAATTTCACCCGCAGAAACGGGAAATTTGTAAGTTCCTTGTGAATGAGCATATATACCTGGAAACCCAAAAACTCTCCCATTTTCATCCATAGTATACTTCAGGATATTTTCATCTGATATAAAATGACCTACTTTTGGAATAGAAGTGTTCAGTATATTACCTGTTCGTCTATAGTGTAACAAACCATCAGAGTTAACATCTATTTCATAATCCTCTAAATTGTCCAATGGATTAAACACTTTAAAATAAAAATCTTTTTCAAAACAACGTTTTGTCATTTTTAAAGGTGGTTGGTTATATTTAGGAGCTTTCCCATTTCTATCTACAAAATTGATAGGGTTATTATTAGCATAGGTGTATGGAGAATAATTAATGTATTTAGGATCAGGCTGTAAGAAAATTCGTTTCTCAGGATCGTATAAACGAGCCTTAAAGTTATATAGTCCTACTTCTTTATCATACTCTTGACCTGTATAAAGGTGTGTTCCTAGGGGTTGTTCTGCATCATTCTGAAAAGCGTTAGCTATTCTGCCATAAGGATCATAATTATATCGTTCTTCTACATTAAAAGTATTACCATTGATCACATAGCGTAAACTACTTTGGTAATCTCTGATAAAATAGTAAGTGACTTCTTTATGAATCATAGCTATAGGGGCATAATCTGCTCCAAATATGTATACTTTATCCCAGCTTTTGTATGAAGGGGTGTCTTTTACTCCTTTACTAAAAGATTCATATACGGGTAATGATCTGGTACCCCAAATGTATGTAAGGGTCTCGTTTTGATTTAGAGTGGTTTTTACTATCTTTTGTATCCGTTCATTATTAGTGTTATATGTAAAAGTTACTTGTTTGGAGTTATCTACTGCATATACTCTGGATACTTTTCTAGTTGAATTTTCATATTCTAAGCGGGTGTCGTTTCCTAATTTTGTTTTTCCTATTTTGGTATATAATCCTATAGGGCTGACTTGTTCTGAATCACCACTTAATTTATTGGTTCCTATTTGGTGTGTATAGTTTTTGTTTAAAGCAATTTCTGTCGAGTTTTGGTAGGATTTTAGATTTCCATTAACATCATAGGTATAATCAAGTTTTTGGTTTTGAGCCCCTCCTGTTTGTTCCTTTATTACAGCATGAAGTTGATAATTCGTGTCGTAGGTATACTTCCATTTTGTTTTAGGTAGTTCTTTTCCTACTTCTTCTTTTTCGGTAACTAATCCATCATAGTATTTACTGTTTTCTTCTAGGTACTTAAAGGTTTCTTTAAAAAATGGTTTGAATGTTGCATCCCCTTTTTTATCTACTGTTACATCTATATTTTTTTGATGTTCTTGTAGTGTATACTGGATTGTACTAGAAATTTTTCCATTGTTACATGTTTTATTTGTTATTTTTCCATTTATCCCGTATGTATATTTAGCATATTCAAATGGTTTTGCTGTAGTTCCGATTCCGTATAATCTTCCGTTTCGATCATAGGTATAGTTTATTACGGTTTGATTAGGGTAGGTTATGTTTTTAAGTTTTCCATCGCTGTAGTATTGATAGGATATGGATTGTTCTGGGTTTGTATTTATCTGAGTTGTTTTTTTTGTGATCTGACCTGTTTTGTTATACTTGTATTTAGTAAGTATGATGTCTGTACTGTCTATTTTTAATTGTTGTGCTACTCTACCTTTGGTATTGGTGTCTTGTGAATCTGAATCTCCATAAGCCCAGGTATTCGTTGTTGTTGTGTTTATATGATAATCCCAAATAGGTACATTTGCTAATAATTTCATTGTTTTAGGATTAAATACTCCTGGAATAACTGCTATTCCTGATTCTATTGGTCGATTATGTGTGTCATATTTTAGATATATCCAAGATTGATCTGTATCTGTACGTGAGAAATTATTGGCTGCGGTAAATACAGGTAATCCTTTTCTATTTTTTATGATGCAATTTGCTCCCTTATCTACATTAGCGGTACGTATTTGTTCTGCTAATATATCGTGTGTTTCTAGGTTATTGGTATAGTTGTTTTCGTTATCAGTACTAAACGAGAGTGGTAATCTATGGGTAATTTTATGTCCATTATTGGTATAGTCATAGGTTTGTTTGCTAATAGATTCTCCATTTTTGGAAGCTATTATTCTGCCAAAAACATCTTGTACTTCGGATTTGTCGTTATGTAATCTTTGTGTTGTAGTGGTAGAGTATTTCGAGTTATTTTCTTGGGATATTCCTATGGATTTTTCTAAGGAAGCTCCTATTGCGTCTTGGTAAGCTATCGTGGTTTTGTTTTCTGGCTGATTAGTAATTCCTGATTTAAGTGTGGATAGCACTCTTTGTAATGCATCAGGGCTATAATCTACCTTATTAAACATTTTAGAGGGATTGTCGGTTGTTTCTGTTGCATAGGTTTTGTCAGTACGAGTACCTGTATAAAAATCGGTTAGATGTCCTGTGGTTTTGTTCTCTGCAAAATCATATGCAGCAAAGCTTGGGTCATAGGATAGTGTTTTATTTGTATTTAGTACTGGTTTTGTTTGGAGTATAGGGCTTCCCCAACCATTATAGATGGTTGCTGTAACAATTTTTCCTTGGATATGATTATCGGTGTCATTATAGAGGTATTGATGCTGTATTGGATATCCTAAACCGTTACTATATTCAATAGAAGGTATTGGTGATTGTGCTACCCACAGTTTATGAATAGTTCCAGTAATGGTAATATCCTTTTCGGATGCTGCTGTCTTCTCGATTTGTTTTACCAATTTTCCATTAACATAAATAGCAACATAGATTCCTAAATCTAATATCAAAAAGTTCTTTTTATCTCCAATTGTTACAGTATGTTCTACTTTTAGGGCATCGGTAATTTTTAATATCCCTTCTTTTTTTTCTAGTATATACTCTTTATCTCTAGCAAGTGTAAAATTAGTATCACCAATAAAAGAGATTCCATATTCTTTGGCTAATGTTGCTCTGGGTATAATACTATTAGCTGTTTGATCTCCCAAAAATGTTCCTTTACCTTGAAATTGTATTGTTAAATTACTGTTTGGGTTTTCTGGTGTATACTTTCCTTCATTTTGGTCTCTACTGTAAGAGAGGGTTGTATAACTAGCTGTTTTTCCTTGGTTGTCTATGGAGGTAACATGTTGCTGGGCATCATTGTATATCGGTTTGATTGTATTACCATTATTTGTCATCATCGCTGTGGCTAGATCATTATCATCCCATACTGTAATGGCAGTTTCTGATGAGACAGGTCGTATCAGTAGATCGTCTATTAAGAGGTTTCCTGATCCATATAGCTCTGGTTGGTACTCTGGCTCGATCAATGCTTCTATGTATTCCCAATTATTGGAGGCAGCAAACTCTTTTTCATAGGTATCACTTCCTATTTTAATTGATGCTGGTGTAGTAGTTCCTTTTTCTACTTTTATCCAAGCAGATAATAGATATTGTATGTCATTTTTTACGTCTATTTCAGGGATATTTCCTGTTTTGTTTTTTAGTAAAATACTGTGTTTGCCTGTATGATTTTCTGTTTTGAGTATTCCACCAAGTGTGTTATTATTTGTTTTTTGTTCGAAACCGTAATAGGCTGCTTTATTCTCGTTTATATTTACTCCTTTGTAGGTGACTACAGGGTTTTTGTGATCTGAATCTAAGGATATACTTAGAGGGGTACCATGTTCATCTGTTATTACTATTGGAATACCTGTTTTTTGGTCTCTGGTTAAAATCGTTTTGGTTTTATTCCATTTGTCTAGATTGGCGCTATATGTTAGCGCTTCCTCACTCAATAATTCTGTGATATGATTTATTACATGTTGGTGTTCGTCGGATAGTTTTGAAAGTTTTGTTTTATGTTTTGTGATTTTATCTTTTAAGCTTTCTATTTTTGTTTTAGAATCATTCTGAAAAGTAGTACCATAATTTTCTAATATCACAGTATTGTTATTTTCTGAAAAGGTTAAAGTTGGTAACTCTGCTGTTACAGCAATATGTAATTTATCTAATGCTTCGGTATAGTTATCGTGCAGTTTGCTATTATGAATAGTTTGTATATCCGTAATAACAGTTTGATGTTTGGTTTTATCTAATGTTATTTTGTCATATCCTTTTAATGCGTCTTGACTTTTGGCTAAGGTATTTTCTACTTGATTGGTAAGAATATCATATTGTTGAATTTCTTCATCAAGAGCTGTTTTATAGGTTAGTAACCATGTTTTAAAGCGGTCTTGTTCTGTTATTAAGTTTGTTAACTCTGTCCGTTTTATATTTATAGCAGTATTCTTTTGGGATATCTTATGTTCTAATTGTTTTATTGTGGCATTAAGATTTTTTACTGTATGCTCATAAGATGTTAATCGTTGTTTTAGAGATGAAACGGAGGAGCTTGCATAAAGCACATCTTTAGCTCTAATACTTGTATGGATTAACGTAATTAGTTTTCGTGTTACTTTAATTTGGTTCTGTTTCGTTTTAATTGTTGCATTTAAAGCAGCTATTTCTTGTTGTAGTTCATCCTTTTTTGTGTGTATCGCCTCAATATCTGTTCGGTTACCAAGGATTCGTTTTTTTACATCATCTATATTTTGTGTTAACACATGAATATCTGATTTTAACTGATGCATTTCATTTCTCAGCTCGTTTTCTTTTTCTAAAATATCATCAACAGCCATATGAATAACCATATGATCTTCTAAGTTTCCTTTTACAGCTTTTAAATAATATATTTCTTCTTGATTTTGTGTTATTATACTTGTTGTAATATCGCTTAGTACTTGCGCAGTATTTTTATAATATTCAGCATCCTGTGCTTCTGTAGCTTTATAAAAATTCTTAGGAGCTAGTATTTCTTTATTGTTGATGGTAAATTTATCATAAGCTGTAACATCTACAGCAGTGATCACTTCTTGTTCAGATCCCTTCTGTATAGAGGATATTGTTATAAAAGGTTCTGTAAGTCTATTTTGATTAATCAAATCATTATAATGCTCTGCGGCATAGGTATACTTAGTTTTATGTATTTCATTCGTTCCTTCTGTAGATGTGCCTTCACTAATTTTTTCTCTTAACATTAATTGCGTATTGAAGGGGGTGAAATCATGTGTGAAACGTGTTTTATAGGCTACTCCATCCACTACTTTTATCTTTTGTATAGGACGCACATTATATATTCTGGTTTCTTGTAATTCGGTACCGTCTAGTTGGTGTTTTAAATCCTTTTCCCAAACTTTATAATAGGTGTAGTCTTGTGATATAACTTCTTGATTAGTATTGTATATCAATGATGCATACGGATGTCCATCTAATGGGGTAATATTTCCTTTTTCAAAAGATTTTTTATCATCACCATAATTACTGTGATATGTAACCAATTGAGTATCTGTTAATTTTAATTGGTTTGGTTTGGATGGATGTCCATTAGTTTTTTCTTTACTGCCGTAAGAGTTATATCTATTATAGTAATAGTGCTCGATATATCCTCCATCTGTATCGGTTAATGGTATTTCGGTATTGATAGTATAGTCTTTACTACTAGGTATGTCTGTAACCTTGCCATAGAATGCTACCTTAGAAGTGGAGTTATAGGCTGTGTTTTCTGAATCATACCGATAATGATGATAGCTACGTGTTTCGTTACCTTGTTGTATACTGATTTTTGTTACAGGGTAATCAAATAATTCTGTTTCAAAAGCATCAGCTATTACTTTGTGTAATGTTACGGCTGTAGCTTCTTTATATGCTGGATGGCTATTTCTTCTTCTTATTTCTGCGGATTCTCCTATTGCAGGTTGAAAATTGTTTAAATATTCATTTTTTGCTACGAAACCATTATCTCCTACAGGTCCATAGCTTACGTATGCTCCTGATCCTATTGTTGCGGATGAATTATCCTGATGTACAATTTTATCGGATGGTAATTCCTTAGTGTTATATACAATTCCATTTCGTAATTGTATACTATGGTTTTTTATACCGGTATTGGTCTTTAGGGTATAGTTTATAAAGTTATTAACGATGGTGTTGGTACTGCCTACTAACTTGGTATCGGCGTTTAACTGAAACGTATCATGAGATATGGATGACCATGTTCCGTCTGGTTGTCTGTGGAATAGTTTTCCGTTTACGGAAATAAAATTATTGGCTATAGCGGTGCTTTTATGATTAGTACCTATTATGTTTTTGACGAGTTCTTTTGCTACTGGTTCCATGACCATACTTGCCATACCAACCATATTGGCGGCGCTATTAATGGCTTCTAAGGTTTCTGCTGCTGCTACAGCTTCTCCTAATCCAGGAATAACGGCTGTTACTACTAAAACTGCAATGTTTATAAGTTCTACGGATACATCTATAACTTCGTTAATAAATTCTGGTGCATTGATTTGTTCTCCAGAAGCATTTTCTATAAGTCCCCATGTTTCTGTATTTGGGTTGTATTGATGAAATTTAGGTGTTTTATGGGTTTTATCACTGCTTTCTACTAAACTAGTACTTATGTCGTTAGCGAATCCACTGGTGTAATAGGGGGAATCAAACTCTTGCTCTACAAAACGATTACCAGTATATCTGTAGGCATAATTCTTACCGTCAGCAGCTGCCAAAGGATCATCTGCCCCCAGTATTAGACTATGCGCTTTACCTATTTTATTAATTACATCACCAACTACAAAACTTTCTATTCCACTTTGACCAGCTGCTGTATGCAAGTGTGTTAACTTAATGTTTTCATAGTTTTCATCCCAAACAATACCATAGGTACTGTTGATTTTTTTCATATCAGGAGTAAAATTATTAATAACAGTTCCTATTATGGGTATATCTGCTGCATCAGGAATGTTCTCGTTCCAATTATCATAGGTCTGTAGTACAGCAAAGCTGTTACCTGCTTGTAGATCTATTTTACCGTCTTTTCCTAAAAGAGATGAAAATATTGGCATCTTATCCAGATAAGGATTTAGAACAATTTTATCTTTTAAAATAGCTGCTTTTTTATTCAGTTGGGTGCTTTTATTACTCCAGTTCATGTTTTCATCATGGTGGAGTAGGTTAATTTCTGCATTAATTCCATGCGAGTCCGTGATTACGGCTACAATTAAATTGTTTTTGGCACTGATTGTAGAGCGATGATCCAATTTTTGTTCTGTTGATTCTCCTGTGGTTTCTAGTACAGAATCAAATGCCTTGTCTGCATCTTCTTTATTTGTGTTATTGGTTATTAGTGTATTAAAATCTGTTCGTAATTGTCTACTATATGTAGTCCAGCTATGACCATCCCAACTATAAATATATAGGAAATCGGTTACTTCATCTAATAGTGCTATAAAGTTATCACTAGAATCAAAGGTAAAAAATTTGCTAGTCAGATTGGTGTTTTCGGTACTCTTAGTCCATTCTCCTGGGAGGATATTGTTTTTCTGAACAATAATAACTTGTGATTCTCCGTGAGAAGCGGTTAGGGCAAAAAAGTTGTTTTGTAGGGTAATGTGATATATTTTTCTAGGTTTTTTTGCTGCATCCTCGTCTCTGGCTTTATATAGTTTTTTTTGGTGATCGGTAAATTGAGCTTCTTTAGTACCAGCTATATCAATGACTAATCCTTTAAGGTGCTCAACTTCTTTTTCTGTTCCTGCTGCAATGTCTAAAGCTATGTCTTTTATTATTGTAAATTTTCCTTCGTACCAATCTTTTATTGCCTTTTTAAGATTTCCACTAGAAAGATCTGTGCCTACTTTATAAAATGTTTTTGTTTCATCTTTTAATGCATCATTAAATCCATTAATTACTCCCATTGCTAAGGGGGCTTTTTCTTCAATTGCAGCGAATATGTCTTCTTTAATTTTCTTTAATATTCCTTTAGTATATTGATCTTTGGCAAAATACCGGTCATAAAAATAACCATCAAATTCACCTAAGTCTTTTTCGAACCATCGATCTCCAATCCATTGATACACTTTTACATAACTTTTACGAATTGTCAAATCTTGGGATTCGAAAATAGTAACTACATAATCGGATCCATAAAATAATTCGGGAGCACTCCAATGGGAGTCTACATCATATTTGGTATTATGTGGGTTTGGTGGAAATTTAATCTCTATGTCTGTAGAACTGCCTTTAATTTTTTGTTTTCCATAGTGATATGCATAACTTACTCCTTCTGGTAGAGTCTGTTGCTTTATTGCAGCATATAAGGCTCCGTTTGTGGGGTTATAAAGTTGTGTATCTTTTTTGCTTAATCCTGCTTTTACTTCATCGCTGTTTTTTAATCCAAAATAATCAAATAGTTTTGAGGGCTTATATTGTTTTTCTTTGGAGTCTAAATAGTGTATTTCGGTTAATAGTCGTTTTTGTAATTCGTTGCCTTTGTTTAAAAAGTTATATCCAAATATTACTTGACGTAGTGGGTTTCCTTCTCTGTTTTTTAGATGAACTCCTGAAAGGTATTTGTTTTGATAGCGCTCTTGATAGGCATCTTGGTCATCATCATCTCCAGAGGTACTCTTCTCGGTATGGGGATCATGATATTCGAAAGATTCTTTATTTTCATAAGTATACTCAATGGTTTTTCCACGTGTACCTTTCACCTTAGTTAAGTAGGTAGCTCTGGTGTGTTTTAGAGTGGAGTTTCCTACTTTTTCTTCTTGTTTGGTATAGAAAAATTGTACTTGTTCTCCATAAATATTTTCGATGGCGGATATGTTGTAAGAAATTGGGAGCTGGCTTTGGTCTTCTATTACTGTTGAGCTTCCTATCCAATTTCCCCATTTTATATTATATTCTATTCCATTAGATTTGTGTTTTGTTAATGATCCATCTCCATAAATATAGATTTGCCCATCTGGATGGTATACTTGCCATTGGTCTGATGCTATATGATGTTTGATGAGCCAGTCTGTGTGTTGGGCAATACGATATTCTTTTACGTCATTATTTTTGGCTATAAATAGTAGCGAAAAGGTGTTTCCTTTTGTGTATAGTAGAAAGCTGTCGTCTTGTTTAGTGCCTGTTTGTTTGGTTAATCGAATGATTTTATCTTCTGGGTATTCCCATCCTAATCCTAAAACTCCTTGTTTTTGATCTCTGTTCCAGATACTTGCTTTTAGAGATACTCCTTCGCTGTTATAGATTAGATTAGCTTGGTATCCTTCTACATCAAATATGGGTTCTTGTAGGGTTACATTTCCTGTTCCTAAATCTACTTGATCTATGGAGATGGATCCTCCTTTTTTATTTATTGTTGGAGGATGGACTAGGTTTTTTGTCTTTCCTATTATCATGGCGTATGTAGGAGTAAAGTTACCTAGTAGAATAAGGAAAGAAAGTAAGTAAGCTGTAATTTTTTTGTTGGTTTCAGTTTTCATTGAAAATTTTAGATAATAAGTGTGAAAAATTTTAATTAAATAATTTGTAACTAACCCATAAAGTGTTTTATGTATAGATGCAATTGTCTGAAATACCATATTTTTTGTTTTTCTGGTATAATAGAGCATTAGGCGTTAGTTGAATTTATGTTCTCTTTATTTTTTTGAGAATCAGTAAAAATATTAGTTGAATGATTTAGTTTATTTTTAATGTATTATGTAGTGTAATTAGTTACTGTTTTTGTTAATAATTTTACTTCTTTTGATCTCTTAGTGCGATGATAAATGATGGAGAGTTTTTTTTGATTAGTTAAGACACGTGGTTTTTTCATGTTTTAATAAAAGGTTTTTAAGGTGATTGAATTGTTTGTAAATAATTATATTGTGGTTTTTTAATTATTTGTTACGATGGTTGCTTATGTTTTTTTGGTAGAATAGGGGGGATTTCTGGTTAGAGAGAGGGGAGTTTTTCATAATTTTTATTTTCTTAGGGCAAAATTATGAAATATTATTTTAAAAAAATGCGATAGTTGTCGTTTTTTTACTGTTTTACGTTTTATTATTCTTGAGTTTAGCATTGTTTATAATGTAGGTTTTTGTTTTTAGGTATGACGATTTTTTTACGTCTGTAAGTTATGTGTTTTAGGGTATTTTTCTTATGAATTTACTGCATAAAATATTCTTTTTTTCTATCTGTTTCTTAGATAAAAATGAACCGTAGCACTGCTATGCTTGACTTTTCTTTATTGCATACATAAAAAAATAAGGCATTTTCTGAGTCACATAAAAAAGTTGGGGGGTAAATTTTACATAATAGAAAATAAGTTTTCTTTAAAAGTAAAAATGAATTTTAAATATTTTTCAATAAATCAAATTAACCCAGTGTTTACGGGTATTGTTGAACTGGAAACAAGCCTAAAACCACTATCATTATTTTTTTCTTTTGCATAATTCCCGAGAAATATCCATGTGACACAAAGAAACTTTTTTATTTAATTATAATGGTATACTTTTGGATTGAAAGACTGGTATACTTTTCGGTTGAAATAAACAATTGTACTTGAAGTGGTTTAAACTTTTTTCATTTCACTATAAAAAACAACTGTTTTTTGCCAGAATCAAAAAAGTTTAAACCATTTCACTATCTAAAGACAAGATTTAATTAAAATTTAAAAAACCGCATACATTTTGGAGAAGATGGTGGTTTTTGTTTTGGATAAAAAGTTTTACTAACCCCATAAGGTCCTAAGCCTGATTCCACTGCCCGTGTTTTCATGTTAAATGCTTTTGTTTCGACCAGTGGTCTATCTAGTGCATTATTAGAGACATTAAGTATATTCTTTTTTCCCATGTCTCTGGCATGGGCATAAGCATTTTTTGTATTGGTTCCGCTGTAAAAAGAACCAATATCACTAGAAAAACCTATTCCTTCTGTAAAACCTACAACATTAACTTTTTTATGAGAATAATTAGCTAATGATTTCCCAAAATCATCTAAGAAACTTCCTTGTTCTCCATATCTTGCTGCATAGCATATCGATAAATTCACGTTTAGTTCTTTTATGTTTGAAGTTTTAAGAGACTTTCCCAAAGTAGCTGAAAGATGACTTCCAAGAATATATTTATATTTAGAATATGATACTTTATACCATAACTTATCGACAACGTTTTTTTGTCCATGACCAATTATTGTAATTGTTCCATCGAAACCAAGTGCACCTAGATTAGGAAAATTATTTACATTTAAATCATACAGATCTAAATATTCATAAGCATTTGTTATTCCTGTTTGGCTAAGGAGTGCATATACATCTTCATTTTTACTAAGTATATACAAAGGTACCTCTCCGT
>CAVYIL010000125.1:0-9446 GCA_963768325.1 uncultured Flavobacteriaceae bacterium
TTTTATATTCCATTAAATGGTTTAAAACCCCCATCTTGAGATGGGAATTACTTTTAGTATTTATGAGTATTTTTGCTAAATGAGTTATAGTAAAGGAAATCACACGACTTATTATCATAGATATCATTTGGTTTGGATAACAAAATATAGATATAAAATATTAACTGGATCATTACAGCATCGAGTTCGAGAACTAATAGCTCAAGTAGCATCAGACCTGAACATTAAAATCATTAATGGAGTAGTTAGTAGTGATCATGTACATATATTTTGTAGTATCCCACCCCATATATCCGTAAGCGAATTTGTAAAAAAAGTAAAGGGAAGAAGTAGCAGAAAAGTTCAACAGGAATTTCCAGATTTAAAAAAACGCTATTGGGGCAGACACTTTTGGGCAAGAGGATATTTTAGTTCTACCAGTGGTAATGTTACAGATGATATTATCAATGAGTATATAAACAATCACTTTGACGGAAATAAGCCAGAGAACGAAACAAACATCTCTTTAGAGTGATAATCGACTTATAGTCGTTATTATTAACCTACCATCTTATAGATGGTAGTGGTTAAGTTCTTTGCTATTACAGCATTTCCTAAAGTCTTTGGAATCAAATCCTGCATCTGCATTTAGGAATAATCCTTTTGTCTCTATATCTGCCTGTTCCAATGTAGCAGTTACAACTTCAAATTGAATTTCAATATCGTACAGGTCATTATGATTTCCAGACACAGGTTCAGACATAGCAAGTGGCAATCCTTGCCTATCAGTAAGATATAGAGCATTCGTGGTTTTACGTTTCTTTCTACCTTGATATCCCACACTAGTTCCTCCTCGAATGGCAGGTGTATGACTTCCGTCAAGGTCTACACTAGAAAGATCAAAACTAGATTTATGTCTTTTAAGAAACTCAATCCAACAGTTCTCTAAAGCTTCGCTAACACACCATTTCCTATAATGATAATATACGGATTGCCAGCTTAAAACTTGAGTTTCAAACAAAGCTTTTACTGGTAATAACCTCCATTGAACACCTGTTTTTAGCTTGTAAAGAATAGCATTGATAATCTCTGCTAAAGGAACGGTTGGTGAAAATCCTCTTTTTCTTGTTGATAAATAGGGTACAATCTCTAATTCTATCATATCTTTGTCTAGTACACTGTACATAAAGGGTTGTTTTATATTGATTTACGTATGAAACGCAAATATCAGAAACCCTTTTATTTTATCTCTATAAAAGTTTAAACGACTTCATTGATAAAATGGTTTTTTTTGCACCTAGAATTTTCATTTCAATACTATTATTATGGATAGGTTTAAAAGTTATAAAAAAACTTAAATTCATTTTTGAAGCCTTTTTAATAAGAATTGGGATATCAGAAAGTATCCGTCCCTTTTTAATTTCAATTCTCAAAATATCTTTAAAAACAGGGCTGCTATTTTTAATAGCAACTATTCTAGGAGCAGATTTATCAGGATTAGTAACGATTATAGCAGCGATAAGCTTTGCTATAGGCTTATCACTACAAGGAAGCTTAGGTAATTTTGCTTCAGGTATTTTAATCTTGTCATTAAAACCATATAATTCAGGAGACTGGATTCAGTTAGATGATAAATTTGGAAAAGTTGAAGAAATAGGAATATTTAGTACTATTTTATGCACTCCAGGTAATAAAACCCTGATAGTTCCCAATGCCAAAATAACAGATAGTGTCGTTACCAATTACTCAAAAAAAGGTATGATTAGACTAGAAATAATTGTTAATATGCCTTATGACGAGGATTTTCCTAGAGTAAAAAAAATTATCAAGAATGCTATTCTGCCAATAACTGAAATTTTAGAAGAACCAATTCCTGAAATTGGAATCGAAAACTTCGATTCTCATAATGTGCAAATAGCAGTAAGACCCTATGTAAAACCAGATAATTATTGGAGAGTCATTTTTTTGGTACACGAAAAAATAAAAACAGCTTTTAGCGAAAATAATATTAGAGTAGCCTATTCAGAAGGAGTAGAATTAGGCAGAATAGGGACGTAAATTAATCGTTGTACCAATAGGTTAATCTCTCTATTTTTAATAATACCAAGTTTATATTGATGTGCACAATGATTTACTGTAAAAAAAATAGGGGAATAATGGGGTTTGTTTTAGATTATTTTTTTTAGAATTAAAAGCAAGTAAAATAATATTTTTCCTATAAATTAGTCGTAAAATCCAAAAGTAAGCGCTTTATACCTGTAAAATATGTCTTTAATCGATATTATTAAAATTATTTCCCCTTTTTTATTATTAAAAACATAAAAATAATAGTAACTTTACATCAGTGAATTAGCCCATTGTTATGGATTTCACGTTAATATTTTAACAGATATAAAATGTTTAATTAAAAATATTGACGATGAAGTACATTTAGGTCAAATTATGTGTAAGGACATTAGTTTTAAGCCTCAAACCTGACAAACTAAAGAGAGTATATAATTTGCCCTAATATAAGAAAGCACTCCGTGAAATCAGGGTGCTTTTTTTTGTTGATTGATTATCGTTGAATTAAAACGATTCAACTGTAAATAGAACTTCATAAAGTGATATTTATTTGATTTTAAGTTTTTTAATACCTAAAATCAGTGAAATGAATTCCCAAAAACAAAATATTAATATTTTTTATAAACTTATGAACACGCAAACGTTTGAGTAACTACTCAAACGTTTGCGGTTTTTGTAAAAATGTTAAGTTTGGAATAATTTAACATAAATATTGAAAAATCATGAAATCAGTCAGGTTTATTTACATTACTCTAATAGTGATTATAGCCTTGGTTTCCTGCAGCAGAGATGAAGCAGTAGAGCCAGTGGTACAAGAGTCTTTAAAGTCAATAAAAAAATGTGTAGCACAATTAGATCTTAAACCTATAGGATCAGGAGTTATGATGCAAGCATTTTATTGGGATGTTCCCGAAGGTGGAGTATGGTGGAATACCGTAAAAGACAAAGTGCAATCATGGAGTAACATAGGCATAGATGCAATATGGCTCCCCCCAGTTAGTAAAGCTCAAGGTGGAAAATATTCTATGGGGTACGATCCCTATGATTATTATGATTTTGGAGAATATGATCAACATGGTAGCATCGAAACTAGATTTGGATCAAGATCAGAATTAGAAGCTTTGATAATGAAAGCACATCAAAATAAGTTAAGTGTAATAGCGGATATTGTTATAAATCATAATAGTGGAGGAGAAAAAGAATTTAATAATTTTGAAAAGAAAGATACATATACAAAATACAATCCTTTATCTAATTTGTTTAATAGAACCAAAGATCATTTTCATTCTAATGCCATACACAATAATGATACTAAAAAATTTGGAGATTTCCCAGATTTATGTCATCACGAACCGTATGTGCAAGATTGGTTATGGAAACGATCTAATTCTGTAGCAAAATATTATAAGAATACAATGAAGTTTGACGGTTGGAGGTTTGATTTTGTCAAAGGTTTTGAACCTTGGGTTCCAAAAGAATGGCATCGTAGTGTTGGCGGTTTTTCAGTAGGAGAGTATTGGGATGGAAATGTAGAAACACTAAAATGGTGGACAGATCAAGCGGAGATGTCCGCTTTTGATTTTGGATGTTACTATAAAATGAAAGAAGCGTTTATGGGCAATGATTTGAATGCATTAAATGGAGATATGCTTTGGAAAAGAAATGCTATGAGAGCAGTAACATTTGTAGCTAATCATGATACAGATGAAATATATCATAATAAAATATTAGCCTACTCATATATATTAACCCACGAGGGATACCCGACAATTTTTTATAAAGATTATGAAGAATGGTTAGACAAAGATAAAATGAATAATCTTATTTGGATTCATAATAATCTTGCTGGAGGTAATACCACAAACCTATGGACAGATAATGACGAGTATATTGCTAGAAGAAATGGAGAAGGTATAAAAAAAGGATTAATTGTTTATATTAACAACTCGGATGCTTGGCAAGAAAGATGGATACAAACCAATTGGTCAAGCCAAACAATCAAAGATTACAGCGGTAACTCTGGGTGGGAACCAATTACCCAGCAAGATCAGTGGGTTAAAATTCAAGCTCCACCAAAAGGATATACAATTTGGTCATTAAAATAAAATCAAATAAAGCTTTGTAAATAGTAGTTTTAAACTATATTTGCAGCTTAATTTTAAAGAAAGGAGGTGTATTATGTTAATTATACCAGTTAAAGACGGAGAAAATATAGATAGAGCTTTGAAACGTTTCAAACGTAAATTTGATCGTACAGGCACTATGAGGCAATTGCGTAAGCGTCAGGCATTTACGAAGCCTTCTGTAGAAAGAAGAGCGCAAGTTCAAAAAGCTCAGTATATCCAAGGTTTAAGAGATAAAGAGGAAATTTAGAAAGATACTTTATATTCTTTTTAAATAATCGAAATTTAAACTGACACCAAAGTTTCTTTAAAAATAAAGATTACTTTGTTTACAGAGTAAAATAAGCTGTTAGAAATGTAAAAGTTTTATACTTTTGTTTTCTAACAGCTTTTTTTATGAGTATTTCTAAGTTTATTGATTACCTTCTTCTTGAAAAAAGATGTTCCGAAAACACGGTTACGGCATACAAAGCAGATCTGCTTTCTTTTTTGAAATTTTATAAAAAACAGAATAGAGATCAAAATATTTCAGAAGCAAATTATTCTCAGATAAGATCTTGGATTGTAGAATTAGTAGAAAAAGAAGTTTCTAATAGAACCATAAACAGAAAAATATCTTCTCTTAAAGCATACTACAAGTTTTTGTTGAAAATTGAGCAAATAACAAAGAGTCCATTAGCAAAACATATCCCTTTAAAAGAAACTAAGAAACTACAGATACCATTTTCGGTAAAAGAAGTAGAAGATGTTTTGGCAGAATTAACGGACGAAAACGAATTCAAAAGTATCAGAGACCGATTAATCGTAGAGCTTTTTTATACAACAGGTATTAGGAGAATAGAACTAGTAAATCTAAAACTTACAGATATAGATGAAGCTAATCTTCAGATAAAAATATTAGGAAAGCGGAACAAAGAAAGGTATTTACCACTGCTTCCTTCTGTTCTGAAAACAATAAAAAAATACCTTGTTGTAAGATCAAATGTTGCAAATGGTTCAGATACCTCATTGTTATTAACAGAAAAAGGCGTTAAAATATATGAAATGCTTGTTTATCGTATTATAAATGGTTATTTTAGTAGAGCCTCTTCAAAAGTTAAAAAGAGTCCACATATTTTAAGGCATTCTTTTGCGACTCATTTACTTAACGAAGGAGCTGATCTTAATGCTGTAAAAGAGTTGCTTGGGCATTCTAGTTTAGCCGCTACCCAAGTATATACGCATCACAGTGTGTCTCAGTTGTCAAAAGTATATATGAAGTCACACCCGAGAAATAAAAAATAAACAGGAGTGGTGTGCTTATTTTATTGTATTAAGTGAGAATTTTATTGTTCAACCAGTTAACCTTATAGATATGAAAGTGAACTTGCAATCCGTAAATTTTAATGTAGATCAAAGTTTAGTTAGTTTTACTCAGAATAAATTAGATAAGTTAGAAAGTCATTTCAATAACATAATTCATGCAGATGTTTTTTTGAAAGTCATGAATACGAGTGGTAAAGAGAATAAAATAACAGAAATTTTATTAAGTGTTCCAGGGGATGAATTTATAGCTAAAAAAATCAACAAATCTTTTGAAGGAGGTGTAGATGAGTGTGTTACTTCTTTAGAGAAACAATTGCGAAAGCGAAAAGAAAAAATTAAAGCACATGTTTGATTATTTTTTTTGAAAAAAAATTTTGTATAAAGAATAAATTATATACATTTGCAGTCCGCTAGAAATAGCGGACTTTTTTGATTCTGATTTTGGGGATAAAAAAGTAGTGAAAAGCCGATGTAGCTCAGCTGGCTAGAGCAGCTGATTTGTAATCAGCAGGTCGTGGGTTCGAGTCCCTCCATCGGCTCAATAAAGTTGAAATTTTGAATTAAATTAAAACTTTATTATATAAATTTTGAAATGTAAAAAAAATGATTATTTTTGCACTCGTGAAATTTATAAGTCTATAAATTGAAATATTGATAGTGATAAATTGGGGAGATACTCAAGCGGCCAACGAGGGCAGACTGTAAATCTGCTGACTACGTCTTCGCAGGTTCGAATCCTGCTCTCCCCACAAAGAAATTAAAGAATGTTTTACTGTATTCTAGTTTCTGTTAAGTCCAAGATCATTGTTTTGAATAAAATGATCAATATCATTGTAGTTGATGATAAATTAAAAACTATAATTTTAAGTGTTTAGAATTATACAAGCGGGAGTAGCTCAGTTGGTAGAGCGTCAGCCTTCCAAGCTGAATGTCGCCGGTTCGAACCCGGTCTCCCGCTCCAAAGCACAGAGCTAATCTCTAAGCATATTTTAGGATTGGATTTTTGAATATATATGATAAATCGGATTTCTTTCTGAATTTTTATGAAAGTGCTCTGACTTATCATTATACCGTTTAAAAGCCGGTGTAGCTCAGGGGTAGAGCGTTTCCTTGGTAAGGAAGAGGTCACGAGTTCAAATCTCGTCATTGGCTCTTAGTGCAAAACATAACATTGAACACTAATATATAACTAAGATTAAATAAAATAATTATGGCAAAGGAAACTTTTGATCGTTCCAAACCGCACTTAAATATAGGTACTATTGGACACGTTGATCACGGTAAAACTACATTAACTGCTGCAATTACTAAAGTATTGGCAGATGCTGGATTTTCTGAAGCAAAATCTTTTGATCAGATTGATAATGCACCAGAAGAGAAAGAAAGAGGGATTACTATTAACACATCTCACGTAGAGTATGCTACTGCGAATCGTCATTATGCACATGTTGACTGTCCAGGTCACGCCGATTATGTAAAGAACATGGTTACAGGTGCTGCCCAAATGGACGGTGCGATCTTGGTAGTTGCCGCTACTGATGGACCAATGCCACAAACCCGTGAACACATCTTATTAGGACGTCAGGTAGGTATTCCTAGAATTGTCGTATTCCTTAATAAAGTGGATATGGTTGATGATGAGGAACTTCTAGAATTAGTAGAGATGGAAGTAAGAGATCTTTTATCTTTCTATGAATATGACGGAGACAATGGACCTGTAATTTCAGGTTCAGCACTTGGAGCTCTTAATGGAGAACAGAAGTGGGTAGATACAGTTTTAGAACTAATGGCTTCTGTAGATACTTGGATTGAATTACCAAAGAGAGATGTAGATAAGCCTTTCCTAATGCCTATCGAAGACGTATTTTCTATTACAGGAAGAGGTACTGTAGCAACAGGTCGTATTGAGACTGGTATAGCAAACACAGGAGATCCGGTAGAAATCATAGGTATGGGAGCTGAGAAATTAACTTCGACCATAACAGGAATCGAAATGTTCCGTCAAATACTTAATAGAGGAGAAGCTGGTGATAATGCAGGTATCTTATTAAGAGGTATTGAGAAAACTCAAATCTCTCGAGGTATGGTAATCGTTAAACCAGGAACTGTAACTCCACACAAAAAATTCAAAGCAGAAGTTTATATCCTTAAGAAAGAAGAAGGTGGACGTCACACTCCATTCCATAACAATTACCGTCCTCAGTTTTACGTACGTACAACAGATGTAACAGGTAATATAGCTCTTCCTGATGGAATTGAAATGGTAATGCCTGGAGATAACTTAACAATTACAGTAGAGTTGATTCAGACAATAGCTATGAATGTAGGATTACGTTTTGCTATTCGTGAAGGTGGTAGAACAGTTGGAGCAGGACAAGTTACTGAAATCTTAGATTAATAATATATTATACAAGTTGAGGTATCTGTAAAATTGCAGGTACCTTGATTTATGTATACGGGTTTAGCTCAGTTGGTAGAGCACTGGTCTCCAAAACCAGGTGTCGTGAGTTCGAGTCTCTCAACCCGTGCGAGTAATTAATATAGCATATTCAATGCTTTTTTGAATAATATATTGATGAAAGACTAATCACAAATAAATTGTTGATCTAGTGATATAAAAATATAACGTATAATCTAGGTTTTTTATTTTTAAATTATTAAAATCTTTTTAAAAACGTTTAAATAGTTAAATAAAGATGGCTGCATTTATAAACTACATTACAGAATCATATAACGAGTTAAAGAATCATGTAACTTGGACACCTTGGGCGGAAGCACAAAGGTTAACTTTAGTTGTAATTGTTTTTTCAGTTATTTTTTCTTTGGCTATCTGGGGAGTAGACACTGTATTTAGTAATATAATAGAGTATTATTTTACTTTAGTTAAATCTTAAAATATTAAAATGGCTGAAGTCGGTAATACAAAAAAATGGTACGTAGTTCGTGCTGTTAGTGGACAGGAAAATAAAGTCAAAGACTATATAGAACGAGAAATTGTTCACATGGGAATGGAAGATTATGTTTCTCAGATTCTTGTTCCTACAGAAAAAGTCGTTCAAATTCGTAACGGAAAAAAAATAAATAAAGAAAGAGTATATTTTCCAGGATATATAATGATAGAAGCTAATTTATCAGGGGAGATACCTCATATAATTAAATCTATCAATGGTGTGATAGGTTTTCTTGGTGAAGTAAAAGGCGGAGATCCTGTTCCTCTCAGAAAATCCGAAATAAATAGAATGCTAGGAAAGGTTGATGAATTAGCTGTTAAAACAGATAATTTATCCATACCTTATATGTTGGGAGAGACCGTTAAAGTTATCGATGGACCATTCAATGGTTTTAATGGAACCGTAGAAAAAATAAATGAAGAAAAGCGTAAATTAGAAGTAATGGTTAAAATTTTCGGAAGAAAAACACCATTAGAATTAAGCTATATGCAAGTAGAAAAAGTATAATAAATTGTTACTATATATCCAGAATTGTTCTTAACGCTTCCAATTTTTAGAACAATTCTAATTTAAAATTAAAAAAATGGCAAAAGAGTTAAGTAAGGTTGTAAAACTACAAGTACGTGGAGGAGCGGCTAACCCGTCTCCGCCAGTTGGACCTGCTTTAGGTGCTGCCGGAGTTAATATCATGGAATTCTGTAAGCAATTCAATGGTAGAACACAAGATAAAGCTGGTAAAGTATTACCGGTGGTTATTAATGTTTACAAAGACAAATCTTTTGATTTTGTAATTAAAACTCCTCCCGCAGCTGTTCAAATACTGGAAGCAGCAAAACAAAAGAAAGGTTCAGGAGAGCCTAATCGTAAAAAAATAGCAAGCGTTACTTGGGATCAAGTTCGTGCTATAGCAGAGGATAAAATGGTTGATTTAAATGCATTTACTATAGAGTCTGCTATGTCAATGATAGCTGGAACAGCCCGTTCAATGAGCAATACGAAATGTAAAGTTGAAGCAACAGGCACA
>CAVYIL010000126.1:0-21686 GCA_963768325.1 uncultured Flavobacteriaceae bacterium
TCACAACATTGTTGATGTTATTTTGGATCACATGCATTTCTTGGAGATTAGGCAAAAGAAAAACTATGATAGTGATTTTAGGCTTGTTGAACTGGAAACAACTCGACCTTAGGAGAGTTGTTTCCAGTTCAACAATGCCCGTAAACACTGGGTTAATTTGATTTATTGAAAAAATATTTAAATTTCAGTTAAAAGACCTCTTGTTTTCTATTGTGTAAAATTTTCTCCCACCTTTTTTATGTGATCCGTTTAAGGTTGAGAAGTTGATTATTTTTGTTACAAAACAAACAAACAAACAAACAAACAAAAACAAATATGCAAAAATATCATTCTAATGCTACAACAAATTCAAATATTCGTTCGCTAATCCAAGCTAATTCTGTTAAAAACTCAGAACAAGCTATACGGTTCGGAATCTCCTCTCAAACTGTTTCAAAATGGAAAAATAGGGATTCTATTCAAGATACTTCTTGTGCTCCCCTGAATATTAAGTATGCTTTGTCTGAAGTAGAACGAGCCTTAGTTATTAGTCTTCGTAGTTCTACTTGGATGTCTATAGACGAGGTTTGGGAAGCTCTTCTAGAGGCTAATCCAAATATATCCAGAAGCTCTGTATATCGTTGTTTTGTGAAAGAAAACATTAATAAAGTACCTCAGGAAAAGAAAGATAAGGCCAAGAAATTCAAAGCATATAAGCCAGGATATTTACACATTGATGTAACTTATTTACCTAAATTTGAAGGACAACCTCATTATCTATTTGTAGCTATTGACAGAGCGACAAGAACTATGTTTTATTGGATTTATGAAAATAAAACTGCCGAAAATACAGAAAATTTCATAGATAAATGTTTTGCCTTTTTTCCAATTTACATAACTCATATCCTAACAGATAATGGACTAGAGTTTACCAATAGATTAATACGATCTAAAAAAGGAAATCTTTGTCAAAAACCATCAAAAATGGATATTAAATGTGCTGATAAGAATATTGAACATAGGCTAACTAAACCATCAACACCAAAAACTAATGGCATGGTTGAAAGAGTAAATGGAACAATTAAAAACAATACTATATTAAAAACAAAATATCAAAATAAATATGAAATGGAAACGGATATGATAAATTTTCTTTGCTTTTATAACATTTATAGAAGACACGGTTCCTTAAGGAAAGAACTAGACGTGAAAACTCCGTTTCAGGCCATTGAAAAATGGTATCAAATTGAACCAGAACTTTTTAAAATAACACCCGATGAGTTTAAAAATAAAATACTAGATTTACAAAATAAATATAATCAACTTTCATCAACAACGTTGTGAAACTTGACATATATATAATTTATTTCCTCTAGTAACTCATTTCCATTTCGTTAACAATTGATCTTCGTTTTCCAGATGCTAACAAAGGTATTTCATTTACATACTTTACTTCAATTTGTGCATCTGTACCCAAATAATCTTTAAACTCTATAATTAACTCTTTTTCTTTTATAAATATACCGTCACAATTTAAAATCAAACAATATTTTTTAGTTGTTTTTTGAACTAATTGACATTGTTTTAACTGATTGTATTTATTGACTATCAATACTAGATTTACAGATATTATTTCCCCTTTGGTATTAGTAAGCATATCAATTCTCCTACCACCTATGCTTGTTAAAACAGCTTTTCCTTCAATCCTACTTTTAACACCAATATCTCCTGTGTCATACCTAATCAACGGCATGCGATAATTAAATAAATCTGTGATTACTATTCTACCTAATGTACCATTTTCTACAGGAACATCTGAATTCATATTCATAATCTCGAAATAATAACTTGCTTCATTTAACACAAAATAATCCTTATCTTTTACAACTTGTTGCGCTAATATTCCATTTTCTACATTAGAATATCGAGAGAATACATCTGCATTAAAATACTTCTTAATGGACCTTTTAGTATGCTCATTTAATCGTTCTGATATAGAGATAACAGATTTTAGCTTATTAGGAATAGGCTCTATTTTTTCATTCTCCATATATTTACAAATATCTTCAAAAGCTGAAGCGTATCCTAACCAACCATTAGTAGCAGAACTTTTTTTTAATTGTAATAAAACATCTTCCATTACTTCCTTTTTACCAAGGCTAAACACATCTATCGGTACAATATTTTGTATCCATTTAGTAATGGCATTTTTTTGTTCAAAAGCCTTCCAGAATCTGAAATATGTCAATTGACAACCAACTACAAATCCTGCTTGTTCAGAAAAGTAGATGTTATCTGCTATACTTCTATTTTTTTTATTACGATCGTGATATATTAAAAATGGAGTACCAGTGGAACCACTAGTTTTTGCTTCATATTTAGGTTTATCAATAAATTCTTGCGATTGAAAATTTTCAAAATTATCTCTAATTATATTTTTATTTATAATTGGAAATTTTTCAATTCTATTCTCGATATTAAAAGAACTATAAAATGAGGTGGTTTTTATAGCATGCTCTAATAAATTTTTTAATATCTCTTTCTTTTGATCAATCGCCTTATAGGATGTAGGATTTTCAATCAAAAATTTTATTTCATTATAATGTTTTCTTTTTTTTCCTCTAGTAAGGTTATCAATTAACCAGAATGCTTTGCTACGTATAAGCTCAGAGTTTTTCATTTATTTACAATTTCTTTCTATACCTTAAGACTTAATTCTTAAAACTTCATATTTAACTTCTTTATTAATTAGATTAAGTAATTATTTAGGGTCATTTAAAAAAAAATATTCACTTCATATTTGTATAAATTTTATCGTTTATATAGGTTACCAGAGTATTGAGATCTGTTTTTTTAATGGGAGTCTTTATAAGGGATTATCTTTTTTTATGTATCAATACTTATTACGCCTCCTCTAAAATTTCTTTGAACAGTGGATGTTTTAAGTACCCACCGTAAGCTATATCTGGTGTTATAAAAGAATTATTATCATTACCTTCAATAATTATGGGGCCATCTTTACTTATGGCTATATCCCAACCAATAATTCGATCTGGAATAACTGATACAGTCTTTTTTATTAATTCACAGGATTCTTTAAAAAATGGAATATCATAACCATCAAAGATGATTTCTGTATCTGGATGAGAAGCTAATTGTTTACCTCCATATTGCATTAGTTGGTGACAACAACCTTTTAGTTTTCCTTTTTCTAAATCAACAGATAAATATATTCCTCCAGCACTTCCATTATCTACAACACTTCCACCACTACCAAATCTCATAAAAGCGGATAATATATGTGCTTGCTTATTTTTATCTACATAAGTATCAAATCGTATTGTGTTAATACTATGGGGATATATTCTACTTATTTCATTGTGTTGAATTACTACCTCTTGATGAATACAATTATTAGATAGTATTGAAAATCCATAAGTATCAATCTCTGTTTTAAGATTTCTTTTAGTAAGCAAATAGCACCCTTTACCTCCCATTTCTTTTGTAAACTTTACAAAAAGACTATTTTTATTTGAGGCTTCGAGAACTAAATTAAAAAACTGATACAATTCTTCTTTGATTTTTATAGTGTATAATTTAGAATCATAAAAAAAATGTTTTTCTAAATTATAGCTAATCAACTCAGGAACAGGAATTTCTTTTTTCTTCATATACAATGCAAAAGAAAGCTTATCTCTTAGTAGAGCCGCATACTTTTCATTATGTAGCGTTTTAGAAAGAGTAATTTTATCTACTTCTTTACCACTTAGATACTCTTTATAATTTTCTATTTCCTTTCGGTACAAAAATTTACCGAAATAAAAATATGGGAGTTCTCTTTTCACTATCCAAAAGATGATTGCCTCTTTTAATATTAAATTCCATTTTTTTCTGTTTTCATCTCTCAAAACAACGTTAAACCTTTTTAGTAATAAAAGGAGTTTCTGATTCATGACCTAACTTTAAAATAATTGTTTTTTAATTTCCATAATGCCAATAGGTTCAACTCTAAATAGTATAACAAATGTTAAATAATGTAAAATAAATCTCTTTTTAATCATCCATAACCTACTATACAAAAACATACACTAAACCACTAATAAGCGTGACACCAACACTATACAGTCATTGTTTCATACTCTTTAAGAAGCTCTTCCCACACATATTCCCTTTTATAATATGTAAGGATATTTGATCTAGAATTTTCGGACAATTTCTTTAATAAAACTTTATCATCTAGTAACATCTTCATACTCTTATATAGACTATCCTTATCCTTTACCGGAATAATAAGACCGTTTAGCCCATTGGTTATAATTTCATTACATCCATTTATATCCGTAACAATACTGGCTAATCCCATTGCCCCTGATTCTATAACTGCATTAGGAAACCCTTCTCTATAGCTTGGAAATACCAAAGCGTGAGAAATAGAATAAAATGGTCTTACATCATTTTGCCTTCCTAAAGATATTATATTAGTATTAGAATCAATTTCTTTTACAGATTCTGGCAATAAAGGATCTAATTCATTTTCATAACCACCTATAAGCAACAACTTTACATTTTTAGTGTTACTAGAAATTTGTTTAAATACGCTTACTAACTCATTAAGACCTTTATCTTTTACTAATCTACCTACAAAAATAAAAACAAAATCATCATCATTTATTTTAAATTTATTTCGTAAATCTCTTTTTTGATCATCAGAATAAGTTTTAGGATCAAAGTAAGAACTGTTTATTCCATTAGAACTACCATTAGCGATAACCTTAAGCTTATCTATATTAGTATACTTATTTTTTAATATTATATCTCTTAAATTAAAGGAATTAGGATAAATATTAGTTGCACAAAAATATGTCACCTTTTCTACCTGATCTAGTAATATTCTCTTTCCTCCGGTTGCTACTAAAAGTGGTAATCCAACAACGTCATGTAAACGATGCGGTACACCTGCTAACATTGCAGCAATCATAGATAATGTTCCTGCTTTGGGTGTAAGACTATGTACAATAGTCGGTTTTTCTTCTTTAAAAATCTTATACAATTTATACACCGCAATCAAATCTTTAAAAGGTGTAATTTTTCTTGTCATTTCTACAGGAATTACCCTAATACCCTCATCTACAGATACATTATTTAACCTATCACCTTCTTTACTAGAAATACCTATTAAATCATAATACTGGGACATAAACTTTAATTGTCCTTTTAATAGTCCTCCTAAAGAAAGTGGTACTGTTGTAATTCTAATGATTTTATGCTTTTTCATAGTAATATAAATTGTAATCTAAAAAAACGACAAATATAAATATATTGTTAGGTGTACAACGCAATATTATCACCTTTTGTTATAGTATAAACCAATATGCTTCTTTTTTAGCTACTTTTGTTACCAAACTACGATTAATAAAATATTAAAAACTAATTTTCAATCATTTACAACAATACAAAATCACTGTTTTCATAAAAAATGTACCCTTATAAGCTTATTTCGGTTGTGTGCTTCACTTCATTAATCATAAACATACTGTGAGTACTACCTATATGACTAATTATAGTTAATCTATTTACCATAAACTCTCTAAAGGTCTCCATATCTTTCACTATTATTTTTAATAAATAATCATAATCACCACTAATATGATAGCATTCTAATACTTCTGTGAGTTGCTTAACTTCTTTTTCGAAATCTACAATGTTTTCTTGCGTGTGCTGAATTAATTTTATATGACAAAAAGCCACAAATGTCTTCGCACTTTCTCTTTTTTAACAAGCGCCACATACTTATCAATAACACCATTATTTTCAAGCTTTTTTATACGCTCATATATTGCAGTTACAGAAAGATTTAACTTATTAGACAGCTCCTTATTTGTTTGTTTACTATCATTTTGAAGTAAAGAAATCAGTTTCTTATCAATTGTATCAAAAGTCATTTAGAAAAGTTTTCCGTTTAAATAAATAATTTTAATATTCAAATTAAAAATAAACTATAAAAAAACACAATAATAGTTTTAAAATCTAAAAACAAACAAAGTAATTGATTAATTATCTATTTTATACGATTTTTGATCCAATATAATCTAATTTAAAACCTTATAAAATCACGTCGTCATGGCATTTAAACCAGCAAACAATATTCAAGATTTACAATATTTTGGCGAATTCGGAGGTGTTAACCCTTCAATTTCAGATTCTTCAACTTATACTTTTTTATCAGCAAAGACAATGCTAGATACTTTTGAAGGAAATACAGATGGCTGTTATTTATACTCCCGTCATACATCACCAAGCAATTTATATTTAGGAAAAGCATTAGCAGCAATGGAGGGAACAGAAACAGCAAATGTAGCTGGATCCGGTATGGGTGCTATCACCCCTACTCTTTTACAACTATGTGGTTCTGGCGACCATATCATATCTAGTAGAACAATATACGGAGGTACTTATGCTTTTTTAAAAAATTTTACACCAAGAATGAATATTCAAACCTCTTTTGTAGATATTACTAAATTAGAGGTTGTAGAGGCTGCTATTACCTCAGACACAAAAGTTATATACTGCGAGTCTCTAAGTAACCCCCTTTTAGAAGTTGCTGATATTAAAGGTTTATCTGCTATTGCAAAAAAACATAACTTAACTTTAGTTATAGACAATACTTTTTCTCCTTTATCTATTTCTCCTGCTCAGTTGGGTGCAGATATTGTTATTCATAGCTTGACAAAATTTATAAACGGCTCATCTGATACTATGGGCGGCGTAGTTTGTGGTACTACTGAATTTATAAATTCGTTAAAAAGTGTTATTAACGGAGCAAGCATGTTACTAGGTGCCTCAATGGATAGTTTGCGTTCCTCTTCTATTTTAAAGAACATGAGGACACTCCATATAAGAATAAAACAACACAGTAAAAATGCTCATTATTTAGCCGAAAAATTTGAAACATTGGGTATTAAAACAGTTTATCCTGGATTAAAATCGCATCCTTCTCACGAAATATTCAAATCTATGATGAATGAAGAATATGGTTTTGGTGGCATGCTAACTATAGATACCGGTTCACTGGATAGAGCTACTAAACTAATGGAGCTAATGCAAGAAAGAAACTTAGGTTATTTAGCTGTAAGTTTAGGGTTTTACAAAACATTATTTAGTGCTCCAGGCTCTTCTACATCATCAGAAATACCTGAAGATGAACAAAAAGAAATGGGATTAACAGATGGTTTAATTCGGTTCTCTATTGGTTTAGATGACGATATCGAACGTACATTCTCTATGATGAAAGCATGTATGAAAGAAGTTGGTTTGCTATAGGCTATATGCTCTCAGAATTTAATCCTGAATTTTAGTTCAAAATATTTTAACATACATCAAAAATACAAAAAAAGGTAGTGATTATATATTACTACCTTTTTTAAGCAATAAAGGGTTTAAACTTTTTTCAATTATAGTGAAATAACTACAAAATTTTCAAGCCACTTTTTGTTACATTTTTTGAATACGATAACCCCTATGTGTTTCTCTTCTGTCCTCAAATATTTTATTATACCATTTTACTCATAAATTTACTACAAAATAAAATGCCTTATATTTTTATACATACGACAAAAAAAAATCAAGAATAGAACTGCTAAAAGAACATCTATAACGAATAGAAAAAAGTTTAAATCACTTCATTAACATATCTATCTTTTTTGGCTTCTTCAAAAAACACAAAACATTACAATAAACTCATATACGAAATAGTACTGCATCCTAATTAGCAAAAAAAACTCTGTCTATCAATACGTTAATAATCTGTTAAACGCAATCGACTACTGTAACAGCACCTAACATAACAGCGTCTTACTTGTATAAATCAATAAAAAACGAATAAATCATGAAAAAATTAAATGTAATACTGTTAGTAGTCGTATTTGCAATCAGTAGTTTTGCTAAAGCAGAAACCGAACCGATTAAAAAAAGAGAACATAATCTTGCAAATGAAATTAAAGAGTTATTAAAACAACCATCATTTTTGGTTAATAATGAATTAATGGCTTATGTGACTTTTACTGTAAACAAAGAAAAAGAAATTGTAGTTCTATCTGTAGATTCCGATTGTAAAATGGTAGAAAACTATATAAAAACACGTTTAAATTACCAAAAAGTAAACATTAAACTAAACTCTAATATTAAAAAATATAAAATGCCCGTAAGAATTGTAGAAGAATAAGAAAGTAATTAAGTGCATTGTATTTAAAATCTCGAATTAATCACTCGGGATTTTTTTATACAAACAGAAGGTTATATAATAATATCTTTTCACCTTAGGTGGCATCACAAAAAAACTGAGTTACTTTTCAATTAAATAATTAATACTAACTGTAGCTAAATCAGAATCCGGAAATCTAGTAAAATAATTAGGATCACTATGCAAGCCTAACTCACCTATTATTTTCAGAAAAGAATTAATCTCCAAAATATATTGATCAGAAAAACCATGAGTAGCATCATAAGCAGTAGCAGCTGTTTTACCAATGTTTTTGGCAACTAATTGTGGAGAAATAGTATGTAATTCAATAATAATCAACCCATATTTAGAAATATAAGGCTTCCATTTCTCAAAATGATCTTTAAGATTACGCTCGACATCATCATTATTTAATCGCCTTCCTCTATAAGCAAACGCACCAGTAGATTTACTAGGAGTATCTAACTGAGAAACTGGTTTGCTCCATATCCTATTATGATCTAAAAACGTTCTTACAGACAATAAATCTTTTAATCCTATTTTATAATTCTTTAACAAATCTTTTTCAAGAAGCTGGGGATCACTAATGTCTCCCCAAATTACTTTTGCCCAAATATCTGCCTGAATCAAATTAGCTCGTGTCACTTTTAGCGCAGCAGCGTTATAATCTGCTCCAACTAAAAATAAAGGGTAATCATCAAGATGCTTACCTCTTAAAGTTTTAGATTCAATTACATCAAAAAGATGTATCAAAAAAGCTCCATTACCACAGCCCATATCTAAAATACCTTTTGGCTGATCCTCTATGGGCATATTAAATAAACTAATAATGATTTCATCAATTTTCTTAAAATACGCAACATGAGCACCACCACTACCCCATACATTCATCTCTCGATCAACATGGGTTTCTGACGCATCATTAGCACTACTCCATAATATATCAGGTTTTCCAAATAGGAGTTCATCAATTTTACGAAACATAGGAATGTAAGAAACTGTGACTCCATATGCAGAAGCCCGTTTAGCAAAAAATAGTCCTTTATCCGTAAATGTATAATTACCATTTGACTGACTAAACCACCCTAAATTACTCAAAAAAGATAGAATTGAATTAAAGCTTTCTGGATAAGAATGATATTCATCTGCACTAAAAGAAGCTTCCATAAAATATTTATGAAACATCCCTCCCATACTCAGATGTACTGTAGTTGGCCCTACTAAAAACCCTTCTATATGTTTTAGGATTTGATCTTGTATTTTTTTTACAACTATATCAGATGTTAGATGAAGATCAAAACGATCTTGATACTTTATAAATATTTTTTGTAATTTATTAAATGATTCTTGTTCAAATTTTCTAGGATGATAATTCCCTGAATAATCAGACAATTCTACCACGTCTTTATATAAGTAAAAGTAATCAAAAGCGATTTTAGAATATTCATTAATACACACAGAAACTTCATTTTCTTCTACATAATAATCGAGCCACCCCTGAGAACTTAACATCCTTAATGCTACATTCAAATACCCTTCATTAGCGTCAAAAACAGAAGATACACTACTGATAGTCACCGAGTTATTATTAATCAAATACTCTGTAACACCTTTTTTAAACAGAGAATAAGCAACAGGAGCTACAGCAATCCCGTCAAGATGTCGAAATAATTCTTCCCTATATAATTGTTTTTTTTCTTTAGTAAGCATAAACACAGAATTGAGCAATTGCATCATTTTTTAATTTGATTACTTCCAATCAAATTTAGTGTTTATTTTAGAGTATAAATCACTATTCCGAAGTTGATTTTGCTTTTTTTTCTGGCATAGGACCTCTAAGATGAATAATCAACCCGTTTAAGAAATTACGAAGAATCTGATCTCCACACTCCATATATTTAGGATGATTCTCATTCCTGAAAAACGATCCTAACTCACTTTTAGTAACTTTAAAATCTACAAGACTACAGATTTTTACAATATCCTCATCGCGCAACTTATGAGCAACTCTTAATTTTTTAAAAATGTCGTTATTTGTTAATCCCATAAAACAAAGGTATGTTATTTTGCACAGAGATTAAAAACAAAAAACACAATATAAAAAACAAATTGTAAATTATATCGTTAGTACTATTTTACAAAATTTTATGTCATAAAAATAGAGTGGTTTAAACTTTTTTGATTCTGACGAAAAATAATAACTATTCACTTAATTAAAACGTTTCTGCATTTCATAGCATAGCTACGAGGTAATAAAAAGTCGAAAATGGAGCAAAAAAGAAAATTTTTATAACGAATTGAAAAAAAATTAACCCTTCATCATGAATAACCCATTTAGACAAATTAATTAATACGTGAAAATTTACTATTTTCAAAGTATAATAAAAAACATGTATAGTAAAGAGGAAAAACTAAGTTTACTGTCAGAAATGATAGAATTTGCTAGCGAAGATAGAAAGTTAAAAAAAGAAGAATATAACTTTATTATAGCCGTAGCAAAACAATTATCAATATCCAAAGACGAAGTAAACTCTTTAATAGAAAAAGGAGTAAAACACAAGTCTCTACACCCTGAATCTCAACGAATACTCCAGTTTCATAGATTAGTCTTACTTATGAATGTGGATCAAAAAGCTACCCGTATCGAAGTTCACAAATTAAAAAAAATAGGGTTACGGATGGGGCTTCGATCCGAAGCAACAGATACCGTTCTTAAAGAAATGCATAACTACCCTAACAAAATAATACCTCCAGAAATATTATTAAATATTTTTTCTAAATTTTACAATTAATACTTCCTATACTATATTTTCACACTTCTTGCATAAAATTTTTATACAAAAAATAAGACACTTTGTCATAACCACCTCTTATAAGTATGTCTTTTTGTCCTGTTTAATGGATTGGAATCCTAATTGTAATTACATTAACTAAAAAATTAATATCAAAATTAACCTTAAAAAATAACACAATGAATTCTATAAACAAAACAAACAGATTTCCAATCTTATTCAATGACTTCATTAATGCAGATTGGTTAGGAGGAGTATCAAACATCGATAAAACAAACTTCAACCCTCCCCTTGTCAATATTAAAGAAACAGATGAAAATTATACTATAGAACTTGCAATCCCTGGTCTTAACAAAGATGAATTTAGTATTGAAATCGATAATGACTTACTTATAATTTCATCTAAAACAAAATCAGAAAAAAATACCACCTCTAAAAACGAAAAGTACACCAGAAAAGAATTTAACTACAGCTCCTTCAATCGATCCTTTAATTTACCAGATACAATTAACAATCAAGAAATTGAAGCCACATATAACAACGGAGTTTTAATGGTAAATTTACCTAAGAAAGAAGAAGCTAAATTACTACCCAAAAGATCTATTAGCATTTCTTAAATTACACAAGAAACTTGCTAAACCATTTAATCATAAAGAAATGCCTTTGTTATGTAGGCATTTCTTTATGATTAAACAAACCTCTTCAGCTAAAAAAATTTCAACTTAATAGTCATAATGTAATAAAATTATCAATCTAAAGAACTTCAACAGACATAACTTTATTCCCCTAACCATAACATCTTATAAAACAACTAAACAAGCTTTACAATATCAAAAACACCACTCAGACAATCACTCACCTTTTTTTTTCTTATTCAGTATCGAAAAATATTATCAAGACACAATATTCTAATCTCAATTAACATTAGATAATCCGAACAATCATCACCTCTATAGCATAAAGTTTTGCCCACCAAAAACACCCTCTTTAATCGAGCACAACAACTACCCGACACTTTTTTACTATAATATTTTTATGTCATCAAACCTCATAATAGCGTTTAAAAACAAAAAAATACCTAAAAACTAAATTTTTATCCAATTCATGTTTTTTTTATAAATTTTATTAAATTTATACCTATACATAATATTTTAACTTAAAATATGATTAATTTTAAGTTAATTTATACTAACTTAATAAATTAATACTAATTCAATACTCTGTATATGAAGAAAAAAATTACCCTGTTTTTACCGCCCTTCATGTTATTGTTCAAGTATCGAAATGAACTTTTGGATCAAATATACAGAACTATAGACACTCCTACATTTATCAATAGTTCTACTGAAAACATTATTCAAAAATTTTATAGTAAACCAAAGCAGGATAAATTTAAAGTCCTCTCTAAATTATCAAAGGGTAATAAACCATTTCCGAATGAAAATAAATTCATTTTAAAACTTTCCGGCGCAACAAGTAATTTTTATAATCCGAAAATTTTAAGTAGCACAAACAGCTTAAAAAATAAATCATCAAGCGATGAAAATATTGTCTTTAATAACATATTGATTCTTATAGATATAGCTAGTGAAGAGTATGGAATTAGAGTAAAATTAACAGAAACTAATATAATAAGTAAAGTATCTAAAAAAAATCATTGTATCCCAACAGATAAGATAACCAATTACAAAAATAACAAGCATATACATAATTAAAAAAAACATTAGACTATTACAAAATTAACACCATACACACTAAAAATAGTTTTCACTATCAATAATTAAATATCGAGACTAACTATAATTATTAAAAGTATAACAACCCAAAGATTATTAGAATATGGAACTTAAAGAAAAACATCTACAAGATCTTCTGAAAAAAGAAAACTATCTAAAGTTTCTTATATTATTTTTTATGATTTCTAGTATTGGGATATATGCTCAGGAAATAAACTGCCAAAACACTAAAAATGAAAATTGTGAAGAAGCTACGAACAGACAAAATACCGCTTTTATTCCTCAAGCCTTTACTGTTAGAAAAAAAGAAGCTCTTAGAGGAGATGTCTTAATGATAGGAAACACCATATTAGGATTAATCAGTAATCCAGAAGGACCCAATGGCACATTTGATGGAGATGATTATAACGGTGGAGGTATCACAAAGTCTACTGGGTACATTGATATTGATGGAGATAATACTACTTTTAGTTCTAGTAGTGCTAATTTAGCAAACCCTAACTCTATAAATCCAGGATGCGTAGAAATAGTATATGCTGGTTTATATTGGGCTGCTAGCTATTATCTTGCCAGAAACAATACTACCCCTGTGTTAACCATTAATAATTCATCGATAGCATACCCTTATATAGGAGTAAAGAAAGGAAATTTTGGCAGTACCGATCTCTCTAACATACAGACATCTCCTGCTTCTTCTAATCTGGTAATTGCCCAACCTCTTGATGGTTGTTTAGATTTCACAAACAAAACAGAAATACTAGGTAATATTGCAGTAATTAGACATAGCGTTGGCTCACCATGCTCTATAAAAACAAAAGTAATAAATGCTGAAAAAGCTGGAGCTGTTGGTGTAGTCATAGTGGGTTCTACAGCAACAGCACCTGATCTAGTAACTGTTGCTGGCGATCCCTCAACACAAATAAATATTCCATCAATTTCTATCGGAAATAATATAATCAGAAGAAAAATAAGTGGAATCACAACTACAGGATTAGATCTAATCACAGAGCTAACAAATCAAACAAACGTGGTCAATGCTACACTATCTACAACTGGTAATGAACTTCTAACTGGGTTACCCACATTAGATGTAAGATCATCTGGAGTAGCTGATTACAAAAACATCAAATTAGGCTATGGTTCTCCAGGATCCGTAAATTATGTCTCTGTAACACCTCAATCAGGAACAGAAGTAATTGATGGAGTAACAACACATGAAGGTGTGATCTACGACGGATATAGTAATACGGCTACAAATCCAAATACTACAGCTGATCTAGGTGTCAATTATGTTTGCTATGCTAATGTAACCGATTTCATTAAAGCTAATCGTTTTGGAACTTACACTGTTGCAAATGCAAAAGCAACATTAGGAGAAACTTCCGGAGCTGCAGGTGCTAATGGAGGATGGTCATTAGTTGTAATATACAAAGATCCTACCCCATCAGCTACAAACACACAAAGATTTATTTCGGTTTTTGATGGCTATCAAGTAATACAAGCTCGTGGAACAGATGTAGATTTCTCTATTTCAGGATTTAACACATTACCACGTCCTCTACCAGTAAAAGTGAAGTTTGGTGTTTCTGCTTTAGAGGGAGATAATGTATTTTATGGGGATAATTTACAAATAAAAGGCACTAATGGCCTCTATCAATCACTATTTGATGGTATCAATCCTAAAAACAATTTCTTTAATAGTACTATTTCATCTAATGGAGCAATAACAACTAATCGTAACCCTGCATCAAAAAATACTTTGGGGTATGATGCTGATATTTTTAATCTAAAAAACAGTAGTAAACAACTTATAGGGAACGAACAATCTTCTGCTGATTTTCGTTTAACAACAATTGGAGATACGTATGCCCCTTTTATGAGCATTTTTTCTGTAGAAGAAATCGTTCCTAAACTTCGTGTATTAAAAGAAGTATATGATCCTGCTGATCTTACCACAAACATAAAAGATGGAGATGTAGTATTAGGAGGAGAATTAGTTTATAAATTAAAAATTAAAAACGTTGGAAATGAAAACCTCACCGGAAACGTTACAATAGAAGATAAACTCCCAAACAATGTTAACTTAATGAGCATAGAAAATAATGCTGTTAATCCATCAGGTACAATTCATCAAGGTATTCAATATACAACTACAGGTATAGGAGGAAGCAATCCCAAAATAACCTTTACAATTCCACCATCTGAAGTAGAATTAGTTGATGGAGAAATAGAAATACAATTCAGAGTAAAGATCACCGAAAACTGTAGTACTATGTTAAATGCTTGCTCTAATGCTATTGAAAATCAAACCATTTCTACTTATACTGGAATTTTAACGAACAGCCCTGGAAGTGGAGATGACATCTATAGTGGTGATGACATCTCTTCTTGTGGTAATATTGTAAATGCAAAAACTAAAGTTTTTATAAAAAGCATTGGCCCTTGCGAACAAGATGTTAGCTTTTGTGGCGGAACACTTGTATTAACAGCTGGAACAGGTTTTGATAAATACACTTGGACTGATCCAAATGGTAATATAACTACAACCACTTCAAATACCCAAAATTTTTCTAATGCCACAGCAGGATTTTATTCTGTAGTCAAAGAAGATAATTCTCCCGTAAACCCATGCCTCTCATTAGAAGAAATTTTTAAAGTAACAGATTTTAGCATTATCCAACACCCTTTAAAAGATGATGCACAAACAGATGACACTGTAGAATATTTTGGTCCAATAGCAGGTAATAGTAACCCTCTAGTTATAATTAACCTATGTGGAGATCAAATATATAATGTAAATTCAAACTTTGATCCAGGTAGTCTTATTAGTATTACATGGCAAAAACTAACAGGACCTATATCCTGTTTTAGTCCTAATGACACAAGTCCCTCATCCGATTCCTCTTGTATTTGGGAAGAAATTACACCAGCACCTCCTGCTTTAACCACAGCTCTAGATTTTGATAAAGCTGGAGAATATCGAATGAATATTGAATTTAAAGGGGGTTGTGTTCGGAACTTCTATTTTGACATCAAAAAAAATGATTACCAACCAACATTCGAAGTCACAGAAATGAAATGTAATAACCCAGGAAAGATCAAAATTAATAATATCCCAGCTGGTTCTAATTACCTATTTATGATAAGAGATTACCCAGACCCTACTCCCCCCACCGTAACTAGTACTTTTCCGAATACTACTGGCGAATTTAATATTCCTTTTCAATTTCCTCAAAAAGATTTCATTATTTACGCCATAGATTCCAATTTTAAAAATTGTGTATATGATACTGGACTAATTACTGTACCATCATATGATCCAACCTATACAATAAAACCTGAAGACCCAAAATGCCCTAATAACATTTTCCTTAACGGAAAAGGATCAATATTTGTAGAAGTAGTTGGAGGAAAAGAAAGAATATTGGTTTCAAATAACAGATTTAAGCACTAATAGTTCTACAACTACAGGAAACACAGCAAATGTCAATAATACTTTTGGAGATTTAAACCCCGGAAATTATAAAATAGACATCTACTCAAATATAGACCCAGCCCCAAAATGCGAATACACAGAAACAGTGACAATTAATCCCGCTCCAGTTTTTGAAGCAGATGTTTCTCTATACGCCCCTGATACTTGTAACTTTGGTGCTATAGTCAAGGTTACAGTCAACTCTACCTCTGCAGGTCCTTTTGAATATGGAATTAATGGTGTATTTAACACCAGTAATTTAGTTCCACTACCAATAACAACCACACCTAATACAATTTATACTATTCAGGTAAACGATACAAGTGTTACCAATGGATGCATTATCGATGTTAAAACCCCAAAAATAAACCCATACGAGCCTATAGTAATTAACAATGTAATCATAACCCAACCCAAATGTCCTACCGACAATGGGACTGTCCGAGTTATTCTTGACCCAATATCAAGTTCAAGAGATTATATTTATCAAATTGTAACTCGTTCAACTCCTCCCGACCCAGATACTATAATCTATCAATCTAACTATACAGTTGGCACAGACTACACCTTTGTTCCTATACCAGTTGGCACTAATTATACTATAAAAGTATTACATAAAGATAAAACCCCAGGAAACACACTGGATATTTGCCCTGTATACAGTTCTACTTTTGACATTTCTGCTCCAACCCCAATAACAGCAGACGTAGCAGTTACAAAACAATTGAATTGTATAACTGGTAGTGAAAACGCCACCATTAACATAAGTAATATACTTGGAGGATCAGGACTCTATGAATGGAGCTTTGATAATGTAAACTTTAATGCCATAATCGACCCAACAAATACAAATATCCCCATCGTAACCGCTGGTGATTACACAGTTTATATACGTAACCAAGCTACTAATGATTGTGCTATATCTAAGGATATAAATATCCCCAAAAAACCAGAAATAACAGACATAACTTTTACAAATGGCTCTAGTAACTGTTTAGCACAAACTACAAGTGTAACATTTGATGCACTACCAGCCGTTACCCTACCCGTTTTTTATGAATACAGCATAACCCCAGATCCTGCATCTGGTGCTGCAGGAACAGGTAGCACAGCATTTAGCGCTACCAACGTTATCACTTTTACAAATGGAATATCCTATACGATTACAGCAAGAAGATCCGATATACAATGTGAAGAATCTAGACCTCATAGGATTGAAAAAATAAAAGAAATAAAAATAGAAAGTACAGCCACTAATCCAGTAAGTTGTATCGGAGGTAATGATGGAGAAATTTCTTTTAATATAAATACAACAACATTCCCTAATTATAGCTACACAGTAAAAGGTCCATTACCAGCAACCACAATAGTCGCTAATGGAATAGGATCAACAAGTCCTATAACAATTAATTCCCCAAGTACCCCGCTAATGGAAGGAAACTATGAAATTGAAATCACCAACATTAGTACCCCACCAATAACTAATGAATGTACCGATTCTAAAACTGTCACAGTAGGCGAACCCTCTAATCCTATAACATTTACACCTAAATTAGATCAAACATGTACAAAAAACACCGTTTCACTAGAAAATGTAACCGGTGGTAATGGAGGTCCCTATAATTATACTATAACACATCCAACTAATGGAACTAATTTAGGACCACAATCTACTACCTTACCATTTAGTGGAATGCCAAACGATTTAGGATATATAATTACAGTAACAGACGCTAAAGTTTGTACATCAACCCCTCAGAATTTAGATATAACCCCATTACCAAATGTTACTGCCACTATAATCGCTAGCGATCTTTGTCTTGATGACAACACAGTTTCGATGACTGTTAACATCACAGACGGAACACCTGACTACAGCTATAGCATTTCTAGAGGAGGAACCCAAATAATTCCTACAACCGCAGTAGGAGCTGGAATAACCACATTCACTACTCCTAATTTAACACAAAACGGAAATTATACTATCAAAATTACGGACAGTAAAGAATGTTTTTTAGAAATAAATCAAACTATAACCACAGCAGTAAATATAATAGCTAATTTAATCCAACCCATACGATGTACTCCACCTAGTAACATATCCACTATAGATGCTCAGGTAGGGTTTACTATTACAAACGGATATACACCTTTTGATATTGATTATAGCACCGATAATGGCACAACATATACTAACCATATTACAGATGGAGTTGCGCCATTTGCTAATTTTACCACTACTACAGATGGAACATACATTTTTAGAGTTACAGATAGCGAAAATTGCACACATGTTTCTGGACCTATAGAATTAAAACAATCCACTGCTCCCAATTTTACTAGTCCAGATGTAGAATTAAACTGTGATGGAGATATTGGTACAGTATCCATAACAGTCAAAGGTGATTTTGGTCCCTACCAAATTGATTTTAATGGAGGAGGATTAGCACCAATGACTGGAGCAACTATGTTATTTCCTAATCTAGGAGCAGGAACTTACTCTTATAGCGTAAGAGATAGTAGAGATTGTGAATATACAGATGAAGTAAAGGTTATAACACCTGACCCTATTACTGCACTAGAAACTATAATACCCGTAACTTGTAGTGGAATTGTAGGAGGAGGCAATACTCTTGGTTCTATAACACTAACTCTTTCTGGTGGTAAACCGGATTCTGATGCAGCAATCTTTACTTATGAACTTACCAAAAATGGAGTTGTTATTGTTCCTCCCATAGGGGGAACAAATCCGGCATCTAACCAAATATTTTTTGACGGATTAGATTATGGAATTTATTATATTAAAGTTACGGATGCAAATGCATGTTCATATCGTTTCGGACCATATGAAGTTAAAGACAAATTAAATGGATTAGCATTTACAGGAACAACAGTAGATGGAACTTGCCCTGCTGGTTTTAATTTAGGTATCAATATCACAGGAGGTTCCGGTATTCTTCTCGGACCTCCAATTACAGCACCTGGATTTAGTGTTGAAATATTAGAAATCCCTCTGTCATTAGTCAATCTCGGCGATAATGGAGCAACTCCTCCTAATCCTATTCGAAATCATACATATACCGCATTAGCATATGGGAAAACCTATACTGTAAAAGCTGTAGATTTAGTAACTTTGTGTACCTATCAAGAAGCCTTCACTCCTACGCCTCCCAATGAACCTAATGTAACAGCAACTGAAAGTCATATTTCTTGTAACGGAGCTAATGATGGATCAGTTAACATTTCTGTAAGTGGATTTTCTCCTGCTATTGGACAAGCATTTACATGGGAAATTGTTGATAAATATAACACCTCAACAGTAGTTTCCACAGGGGGACCAGTATTAGCTGTTGGTGACCCTACCACTTTTGGTCCTATAGGTACCTTAGCTCCAGGAGAATATAAGGTTATTGTGACAGAAGTAGCAGGAACAATGTGCCCTGGAGCATCAACTGATTTTGAAATCACAACTCCAGAACCATTAGTAACAGCAATAGATGTTCAACAATCAGCTCACTGTACAAGAACCGCTACTGTTATAATGGACACCAATGGAGGAACAACTCCATATAACTATGCCTTGGTAGCCAGTGGAGCAGGTGCTCCGATTAATCCTGCTAATTACACACTCACAAACCCTATCGATATTGGTAGTACTAATGCACAAGTACAAGATATTTGGGCTAGAGACGCCAATGGATGTCTAGCAGGTCCTGTATCCGTAACAACTATACTCTTAGCAGATCCTATACTAACAGTACCTCAATTTGTTGATGACCCTTGTATTTATGACAACAATTACACCTTTACAGTAACTGCATCTGGTAACAGTACTCCTAGTGAGCAACTATCTTATCAACTGAATACAAATGGATTTGTACCCGATACACCAAATGATGGTTCATTTCAATTCACAGTGAACACTGCAGGTGTGTATACAATTACTGTTAGAGATGAAAATGGATGTACAGATACAGGTAGTATCGAAATTTTTGATCCGATAACTATAAGTGCAGAGTTTACTACTCCACCAACCTGTTTAGCGACTGATGGAACAATAACAACTACTATACTCACTGGAATTGTTAAAGGAACAGAAACCTATAACCTAAAAGACTCAGGAGGAGTTATCAAACAAACTAACAACACAGGTACTTTTAACACCGTTGGTGTTGGTGACTATACTGTAGAGCTAATAGATGACGGCAGAGGTCCTACAGGATGTCCTTTTACAACACCAGTAAGTATTGAAGCCCCATTAACCCCTGTTATAAGTACCCAAAATAAAAAAGACGTAAGTTGTAATGGATTATCAGATGGACATATAATAGTCGATCTAGATGCAGGTGCCATTGACCCTACAGCAACATATACTTATGAAATCACTTCAGGACCACTATTGTTAGGTCCACAAGCCTCTAAAGTATTTAGCTCGTTACCAGGAGGAACATACACCGTAAGAATTTCGGTGACCAAACAAAATGGACCATCAGCTACTGATGATGTCATATGTACTTTAGATGAAACCTATATTATAAATGATCCTGCTGCAATAACTGCAACTGCTGTAGTAAAAGACCAATACAGTTGCTCTATCACAGACGGAAGTTATAATTTAGCAACTATAGATGTAACCATTAATACAGCTACAGGAACCTGCCCTAATTATTATGTAACCGTAACCAGACCAGATGGTTTAGTAATCAATAGAATCCCAGTACCAAATCCAGTACCTACACCTGCATTAAACTTCGAGGCACCAGTTTCAGGAACCTATACAATAAAAGTTATCGACAGTAATAATTGCATACAAAATCCAGCTATTACAATACCCGTTTCACCACTTCCTGTAATGACTGCCCCTACTGTAACCATTATTTCTGAAATCACATGTCCCACAGATGAAGTAGTACGAGTATCAGTACAAGGTGGTTCTGGGAATTTTAAATTTGAAAGAACAGAATTAGGAGTTGTCGTAGATACACAACTACCTAATCCACCACCAAATGCTAACTCTGCAGATTTCACACTACCAAGACCATTAGCTATATACACCTTTAAAATCACCGATTTAGGAGACATAACTGGATTAGGTGCTAATTGTACAATAGAAGTCACACATGAATTAGATGAGTTTGATTTAATTAAACTTGAAGCCGATCAAGACACACCAGAAGTTTGTTTTGGTACAGCTGATGGCGCAATTAATATCACAATCAATAATTATAACGGTTCATATTCCTATGAAATTCTAAACTCCTCAGGAGCTCCTCTTGTTCCTCCCATAAATGGTATTGGAAACACAACAACAAACCCAAATCCATATATATTACCCTCTGATTTACCTCAAGGCGCTTATATAGTAAAAGTCACAGAAACAGACACACCATTCTGCATGACACAATCTACAGTTGTTACCATTACTGGACAATCTATCCCATTAGAAGTGGCAGCATCTGCAATCA
>CAVYIL010000127.1:0-25595 GCA_963768325.1 uncultured Flavobacteriaceae bacterium
CAAACAAATCAGTCTAATTTAGAAAATATAATACCAAAAATCAAAGAAATAATTGGTAATTCTATCCATAAAGAAAAATACATTTCTGTTTCATATATTCAAGAAAATCCTACCGTTTTAAATGATGAAAGCTTAACGAACAAAGCAATAAATACTCTCACAGAGATTTATGGAAATAACTCTGTTGTGATGAATTATGGTCAGATTCCATATTTTAATGATGACTTCTATTACTTTCAACAAAATATAGCAGGTGTTTATTTTTTATTGGGTGGCTCCAACCTTGAAAAAGGAGTAAACGCCATGAATCATGCACCTAATTTTAGAGTTGACGAAGAATGTATAAGAATTGGTGTTAAATCTTTTTCATCATTAATTTTAGAAAGAACAAATAACAAATAAAAGAGGCTCTGTTGCAAATATTATTTTTTGATAAAAAAAACACAAATCTTTATTTTTTAAAACACTATTAAACAGACTATTATGAATTACAAAAAATCAATAAATAAGCTAAAATGAAAATTTGCAACAGAGCCGGAATAATTATCACTATATATTCTATATAAGAAAAATGCAACCCCTTAGTCTAATTCATGAAATCATATTAAGTTAGAGCTACCATAAACAACAAAACCCGATTTATAGATATAAATCGGGTTTTATTAAATTTCATTTTATCATTTCACCATCTTTATCGTGAAAATGATACTCTAAATAAGTGTAAGCATCACTTGGTATAATTTTAACCCATCTTTTATAGTTAAAAAACCATTTAGATCGGGTTGATGGAAATCCTTTCATTAAAAAAGCTGCAATAAATGGATGCGCACTAAGCGATATCTTTTTATGATCTTTTTTAATTAATCTTTCTAAATCGACCTTTATTTTATCTAATAACACTATTGGCGCCTCAACTTCACCATTTCCCCCGTTAGGATTTTCTTCTCGGGTTTTAATATTCATTTCAGGTCGTACTCGTTGCCTTGTAATTTGGATTAAGCCAAATTTACTAGGCGGTAAAATTTTGTGTTTTGCTCGATCATCACTCATTTCATCTCTAAGATGATTAAATAATGTTCTACGATTATCTGCATTGTTCATATCAATAAAATCAACCACAATGATCCCGCCCATATCACGAAGTCGTAATTGGCGAGCCACTTCAGATGCGCTAATTAAATTGACTTCTAATGCAGTATCTTCTTGGTTTTTAGCTTTATTAGATCGATTTCCACTATTCACATCAATAACATGCATAGCTTCTGTATGCTCGATCACAAGGTAAGCACCTTTACTTGTAGACACTGTTCGACCAAAACTAGTCTTGATTTGTCTCTCAATACCATATTTTTCAAAAATAGGTACTGGATACTTGTGCAGCTTTACAATAGATTCCTTTTTTGGAGCAATTTCTTGCAAATAATCTTTAATCTGATTGTATAGAATTTCATCATCTACACAAATAGAAGTAAAAGTGTCATTAAAAACATCCCTTAATATGGAGGAAGCCCTATTCATTTCACCCAATACTTTCGAAGGGTGGTTAGCTTTGTACATTTTTTTGCACATAGCTTGCCAACGATCTACCAGATTTTGCAAATCTTTGTCTAATTCTGCTACTTTTTTGCCTTCTGCTACAGTCCGTACAATAATACCAAAACCTCTAGGCTTGATGCTTTTTACAAGTCTTTTTAGACGTTCTTTTTCATCAGCAGATTCTATTTTTTGAGAAACAGAAACCCGATTAGAAAAAGGCACCAAAACAATATATCTACCAGCTATCGAAAGCTCTGAGCTTATTCGAGGTCCTTTGGTTGATATGGGTTCTTTTACTATTTGGACTAATAACGATTGATTTGATTTTAACACGTCGGTAATAACACCGTGTTTATCAATATCGGTCTCTAATGGAAAATCATTTAGAGAATAATCTTTTAATTTACCTGTGCTTACACGTTTTATGAATTTCAACAAAGAGGACACTTGAGGACCTAAGTCATGATAATGCAAAAATGCATCTTTCTCATAACCAACATTGACAAATGCGGCATTTAGACCAGGGACAGCTTTCCTTATTTTGGCGACAAAAACATCGCCAACAGCAAAATTACTGTCATCTTCTTCTTTATGTAATTCAACTAGTTTTCCATCTTTCAATAAGGCAAAATCTGTAGAGGAACCAGATCTAATGATCAATTCTTTGTTCACTCTAATTAGATTTTTATCCACCCTGAATACACAGGACAGATGGATTAAACAAATTTTTCACAAGAATCATTTATAATTCCTGTAAAATAAAGCATATATAATTGGTAGCATATATAATTGCTCTATTTTGATTTCAAAGAACATTTTTCTAAAAGAAAAAGTAGTTAGAAAACTACTTTTTCTTATGGCGATTAGCTCTTCTTCTTTTTTTACGCTTGTGCGTAGCTACCTTGTGTCTTTTACGTTTCTTACCACTTGGCATAGTTCTGTAATTTATTAGTTATTAAAATGTTATTTAACTACCTCTACATTTGATTTCACTCCCTCAACAAATACTTTTGCGGGCTTAAATGCAGGAATATTGTGCGCTGGAATTTTGATTGTAGTATTCTTTGAAATATTACGACCTGTTTTTTCAGCTCTTGTTTTGATTATAAAGCTACCAAATCCTCTTAGGTAAACATTATCTCCGCTCTCTAAAGAACTTTTTACTTCTTCCATAAATGTTTCAACAGTTGCTTGAACATCTCCTTTTTCTATTCCTAGTTTTTCTGAAATTTTTGTTACAATATCTGCTTTAGTCATTATATACCTAATTTAGGGGTTTTTAAATTTTCAAGGGGGCAAATATATGAATTTAAAAACCAAAATATCAATACTTAAGACGAAAATATCGTTTTAAAATCATTTAATTTTGCAAATCATTTATTTTATCATGAATTTTTCTAAAAAGCTCATTAACTGGTATTTACAAAACAAAAGAGATATGCCTTGGAGAAAAACTAAGGATCCTTATCGTATTTGGCTCAGTGAAATTATACTTCAACAAACTAAAGTTGCTCAAGGATTACCTTATTATTTGTCATTTGTTGATGCTTTTCCTACAGTTTTTAAACTAGCTAATGCTAAAGAAGAAAAAGTATTAAAACTCTGGCAAGGTTTAGGTTACTATTCTAGAGCTAGGAACTTACATACTACCGCAATACATGTTGCCAACAAATTGAATGGGGTTTTTCCCAACAGCTACACCAAACTACTAGAATTAAAAGGAATAGGAGATTATACAGCCAGTGCGATTGCCTCTATTTGCTATAATGAAAACACTCCAGTAGTTGATGGAAATGTATACCGAGTATTATCTAGATATTATAATATAGACACTCCCATCAATACTACCGAAGGAAAAAAAGAGTTTAAAAATATCGCTGTAGAGATAATGGACACAGAAAAACCTTCTATATATAATCAAGCAATTATGGAATTTGGCGCTCTACAGTGTAAACCAATGAATCCTAATTGTGATATTTGCCCACTTGGAGACAGCTGCGGAGCTTTAAGCACTAAAAAAGTAAAATTACTCCCAGTAAAATTAAAAAAAAATAATATCAAAATACGATTCTTTAATTTCATAATATTTATAATTAATGAGGAAGAAACTATAATTAGACAAAGAACAGGTAAAGGAATTTGGCAAAACCTATATGAATTTCCATTAATAGAAGCTAATAAAGAAGTTCACCCAAAAGATATCGAATCTGATATTTATTTTAAATCTTTATTACATAATATGGACTATGATATAACTCCCTACCAAAAAGAGTTTGTTATCCATAAACTATCTCACCAGCATTTATACACCAAATTTTATATTGTGAAAATAAAGAAAGTACCTAAAAATATCGAAGCTCATGAAATAATCAAAATAAAAGATGTTCAAAATTATCCTGTTCCAATTTTGTTAGGTAATTTTATAAATTCGTTTTTTTAACAATAATCGTTTTTTATTACATTTACTATTATTACATTAGCAAGCATCGGTTATAATAGATTGATTTCACTAATTAAACAAAAAATAAGCACTTACTAATGTAAGCATTGTGAAATGTAATCGTTTACTATTATATAAAACTTAAAATATATGACAGGCACATTAAACAAAGTAATGCTTATTGGGCATACAGGAAGTGAAGTGAAGATGAATTATTTTGAAGGAGGCAATTGCATCGGTAGATTTTCACTAGCAACTAATGACTCTTACGTTAACAAAAGCACAGGAGAAAAAATAAATTCTACTGAGTGGCATAATATTGTTTTAAGAAATAAAGCTGCCGAAATTTGTGAAAAATACTTAAAAACAGGAGATAAAATCTATATAGAAGGTCGTCTTAAAACGAGGAAATGGATAGACGAACAAGGTAAAGAGAGATACAGCACAGAAGTGCAATGCACAGACTTCACTTTTCTAACACCCAAAAAAGACAATCAACAAACTAATACAGAAACTTTAAAGACTACTAATCCTATTGGCGACCAAAACACTTCTTTAAACACAGAAGAAGACAATTTTCCTTTTTAAAAAAAACAAATACTACATTATAACTTGAACCCTGATCCCGAACCTTTGTTAATTTCACTCTTTGTTTTTGATGCAATGCAATCTATTAATTTAGTATCGCTTTTTGTTTTATTATTTTTTTCCGCACTTATATCAGGAAGCGAAGTAGCCTTATTCTCTTTAACTACTACAGATCTAAAAAATGAAAATGAAAAAACCTCTAAGAAATTTAAAATAATTTCTAGGTTATTAAATAAGCCTAAAAAATTACTCGCTACAATATTGGTAGCTAATAATTTTATCAATATTGCAATTGTTTTACTATTCGATACCTTGGGAAATGTATACTTTAATGATTTAAACTATATCCTCTGGGGATATGTAAATATGAGGTTTATAATAGAGGTAGGACTTGTAACATTTTTAATTTTACTTTTTGGAGAAATTTTACCTAAAATATACGCTAACCGAAATAGAATTAAGTTTGCTTTGTTAATGGCACATCCATTAGCCGTACTAGACTGGCTTATTACTCCACTTAGCACACCTATGCGATGGATAACGATAGGAATTCATAATCGTTTAGGAAAACAAAAAACAAATATTAGTGTTAATCAACTTTCACAAGCATTAGAATTAACTTCTGACAAAGAAACCACATCCGAAGAGAAAAAAATATTAGAAGGCATTATTTCCTTTGGAAACACGGACACAAAGCAAGTTATGATACCTCGTGTTAAAATATTTGCTTTAAATCGAGATGCTTCATACCAAGATATTTTAGAAGATATTATCGAAAATGGATATTCTAGAATTCCTGTATACGAAGAAAGTATTGATAAAGTAATAGGTATTCTATATGTAAAAGATCTTTTGCCTTATATCAACAACAAAACCTTTAACTGGGTTAAACTATTAAGAGAACCTTATTTTGTTCCTGAAAATAAAAAACTTGACGATTTATTGAATGAGTTCAAAAACAAAAAGAATCATCTTGCAATTGTAGTTGACGAATACGGTGGAACTAGTGGATTGATTTCTCTAGAAGATATTATTGAAGAAATAGTTGGCGAAATTAGTGATGAATTTGATGACGAGGATTTGATATTTTCTAAACTAGATGACCTTAATTATGTTTTTGAAGGTAGGACAGCATTAAAAGATTTTTATAAAATTATAAAATTAGAGGACACTAGTATATTCGAAAACAAAAAAGGTGATGCTGAAACTATAGCTGGTTTTTTATTAGAAATATCTGGTAGTTTTCCTAAAATAGAAGAAGTCCTAACCGTTGACAAATACACTTTTAAGATAGAATCTTTAGACAACAAACGTATTAAACAGATAAAACTAACAATTAACAGGGAAAATGAATAATGTAATTAAGCTAATGTTAATCTGCATGTTGTCATTACTTTCTTGCGGAGAAGATACCTTACCCAAACAAAAAGGTTTTTTGAGACTATCCTATCCGAATCCTAAATATAACTCTGAAAGATCTGATTGCCCATATACTTTTGAGAAAAATGAAATCGCTAATTATGAACCTATATCAGGAAAAAACAGATGTTGGTATAATTTAAAATATTCAAAATTAAAAGCGACACTATACTTAACATATTTCGAAGTTAATAACAATTTAGATTCTCTACTTAGAGACGCTCAAAACCTAACCCAAGAACATGTCGTAAAAGCAGATGCCATTAAATCCGAAGCATATATAGACTCTAAAAACAATACATATGGTATGTTTTACGAAGTTTCTGGAAACGCTGCGTCTCAATTTCAATTTTACGTAACAGATAGTATACAACATTTCGTTTTGGGCTCTGTATATTTTAAAGTTAGACCAAACTATGATTCTATTCTTCCAGCGGCTAATTATTTGCGTAAGGACGTAGAACATCTAGTAGAAAGTATTAGATGGGAAAAACAAATGTTAAATTAACAACTAAAATTTGAAAATCAACAAACTTAGCTATCCTATTATGATAATTTTGCACACTAATAAAGTTTCATGCAAAACTCAAACCAAAAATGGTTATACCTTGGAGTACTATCTCTAGTATGGGGTAGTTCGTTTATATTAATCAAAAAATCACTTATAGGTCTTTCTCCCATGCAAGTAGGGGCTTTAAGAAACCTATTTGCATCTGTTTTTTTATTTTTGATCGGTTTTAAAAGCATTAAGAAAATCAAAAAAACAGAATGGAAATGGGTAATAATATCTGCTTGTTCAGGTACATTTATTCCTGCTTTTTTGTTTGCTTTTGCTGAGACTGAAATTGATAGCGCAATTACCTCTATATTAAATTCTACCACACCCTTAATTACATTACTTCTTGGCTCTTTTGTTTTTTCTATTGGGTATAATAAAAACCAATTAATCGGTATATTAATTGGTTTTATTGGATGCTTGGCTTTAGTTTTAGAAGGAGCATCAGTTAATCCTCATCAAAATTATTGGTATGCCTTATTAGTAATAATTGCATCTTTTTTTTATGCCTACAATGTGAATATCATAAAAAAATATATGCAAAACACCTCCCCTATAGCAATTACTAGTGGAGGCTTTATGGTCTTGATTATACCATCCCTTATTGTACTTTGTTATTCTAATTTTTTTGACATTAACTTAATAACTAACACAAAAGTTCAATCAAGTTTAATTTATGTTTTCATACTTGCTATAATATAATTGGCTCTGGGATTTCTAAAATTATATTTAATAAACTTATACAATTAAGTAGTCCGATCTTCGCTACTTCCGTAACTTATATCATTCCTATAGTAGCATTATTATGGGGAATATTAGACGGTGAAAAATTTACTTTCTTTCAAATTATTTCATCTACAGTAATTATTCTAGGTGTATATCTAGCCAACAAAATCAAATAACAAACACTGACAACCAATAAATTAACATCATTTTAAGGCTAAAATTCCTTTAAATTTCTTACATTTAGAGTATGCTTAATTAACTATATTAAGCATCAAGATTATAGAATTGGTAGTTTATGACATGATATATTGGTTATTACAGAAATAATTAAATATTATAACAAAATTAAAATCTTTAATTATTAATAAAAATACAGATGAAAAAGTCAACTATACCCGTAAAATATGGAGTCTCTATCGCAATTGTTCTTATTGCGTACTTTTTAACTCTTTCTTTAATTGGAGTACAGACCAACCCAGTTTATAGTCTAGGAAATGGTATCTTCATGGCTTTTGGATTATTCTATGCAATGAAAAATTATAAAATAGAAAAAAAAGATTCTTTTGATTACCAGAAAGGATTTATGGTAGGTTTACTTACTGGATTTAACGCCACTATGCTTTTTACAATCTTTTTTGCTATTTATGTAACAAATATAAACACAAGTTTTCTGCCCGAAATGCTCGCCAATTGGAGTTCTCATTATCATGTTGGCGTTGGTATTGTAGTATTTGTTGCCGCTATCATGGGATTTGCTACCACTTTTGTCTTAACTTTGTCCTTCATGCAGTTATTAAAAAATAGCTGGAACACTAAAAAAGAACACAATTCACATTCATTAAATGTAGGATAAGTACTTATCCATTAAAACCAAATTCTTTTTAATTTCGAATACCTCGTGTTTTTTACATAAAATAAACTCTAAATCTTATTAAAAATAAAGCATTTTCTTTTGCAGTAAATTCATGAAGAAAATAGTATAAGACAATATGGTCTCATTTTAGAACTGGATACCTCCATCACAATTTTACTAAAGATAATACGAACTAATTATATTGCATATACATTAAACTTACATTCAGTATCTATACACACTAGTCTAATGTAATTAATACCTTTTTCCCATATCATTTCATTTTTTAATTTCGGATAAAAATTTGGAGCAGACATGTATTTACATATATTCGTTAGCTAAATAACCAATCAACATAATGAAAACACATTTATTATCTTTATTTATCAATGTTTCTACATTTGTTTTAGCCCAACAATCCGCTACGACAGCAGAAACCATCCAAAAACCCTTAACACATAAAAAAAAGCTACAAGAGTCTTCCATCGTACAGCACATCCCTTTTACAAATATCGGTCCTTCGATTATGAGTGGACGAGTTGTTGACGTGGATGTAAACCCAATAAATACAACCGAATTTTATGTAGCCTATGCTTCTGGTGGACTTTGGCATACTGTTAACAATGGAACAACTTTTGAGCCTGTATTGGATACTGCTGAAACAATAAATATTGGTGATATAGCCGTTGATTGGAAACATAAAACTATATGGGTTGGCACTGGTGAAAATAATTCTTCTAGATCGTCATATGCAGGAACTGGAATCCTAAAATCAACAGATGGAGGTAAAACATGGAAGAATGTAGGACTTACCGACTCCCACCATATCGGTAGGATCATTATTAACCCCCAAAATCCTAATGAAGTAATAGTAGGAGTTATAGGTCATCTTTATTCTAATAATGAAGAACGTGGGGTATACAAAACTACAAACGGTGGCGTTTCTTGGGCTAAAACCTTATTTATCTCTGATAAGACAGGTGTTATAGACATCGCATATGCTCCAGATAATTTTAATGTTATATATGCTGCGGCTTGGGAAAGAAATCGTAAGGCTTGGGATTTTAAAGGGAATGGTGCTGAATCCGGTATTTATAAAAGCTCTGACGCCGGAAACACATGGAATAAAACTACTATCGATGATAGTGGTTTTCCAACTGGTGATGGAATAGGTAGAATAGGTCTAGCGGTTTTTAATGAAAATAGTGTCTATGCGGTTTTGGACAATCAATTTAGAAAAAAAGAAGACAATGATAAAAACAAAAACATAGGATTGTCTAAAAATGATTTTAAGAATATGTCTGTTGTTGATTTTTTAGATCTCGAAGATAAAAAACTAAATAATTATCTAAAAACAAATGGGTTCCAAGAAAAGCATAGAGCTCAAAACATAAAACAAATGGTTCGTAGTGGAGTTATTTCACCTAATGACCTAGCAAAATATTTAGAAAACGCAAACTCCAGTCTTTTCGAAACCCCAGTTATTGGCACAGAAATATACAAAAGTGATGATGGAGGAAAATCTTGGTTAAAAACCCACTCCGGTTACTTGGATGATATTTTTTTTAGCTATGGGTATTACTTTTCCCAAATACGAGTAAACCCAAACAATAAAGAACACATTTATCTAGCTGGAGTACCAATCCTTAAATCAAAAGATGGCGGAAAAACTTTTAAAAGCATAAATACGGATAATGTACACCCAGACCATCATGCCTTATGGATTAATCCTAAGAACGAAAATCATCTTATTAACGGTAATGATGGTGGTGTAAATATTACTTATGATGATGGTGTAAATTGGTTAAAAGCTAATCAACCTAAAGTAGGTCAATTTTATGCTATAAATATAGATCACGAGAAGCCTTATAATATTTATGGAGGACTACAAGACAATGGCGTATGGGTTGGATCTAGCAAAGCTAAAGAAAACACATCTTGGCATCAATACGGTCAATATCCTTGGAAAAATATTATGGGTGGAGATGGTATGCAAATTCAGATCGATAGCCGAAATTCTAATATTGTATATACAGGTTTTCAATTTGGAAATTATTTTAGAATAAATCGCAAAACAGGTATCCAAAAAAATATCCTTCCAAAACATGAATTAAAAGAATCTCCCTATCGATTTAATTGGCAAACTCCAATATTACTATCTAGTCACAATCAGGATATACTTTATATGGGAGGGAACAAATTAATGAGATCGATGAATCAGGGTGAGGAATGGACTGCCATATCTAGCGACTTAACTAATGGTGAAAAAATTGGCAATGTAGCCTATGGTACCATAACTACAATTTCTGAATCTCCATTTCTGTTTGGGTTAATATACACTGGTAGTGATGACGGGTTAATATATATTACCAAAAATTCTGGCAGTAGTTGGGAAAACATTTCTAACAATCTGCCTCAAAATTTATGGGCATCAAGAATTATAGCTTCTAAACATGTAAAAGAAAGAGTATATGTGACGCTTAATGGATACCGATCTGATGATTTCACCCCATACATTTTTGTGAGTGAAAATTATGGGAAAACTTGGGAAAATATAGGTAGCGAGTTGCCGTTTTCTCCCATAAATGTTATCACAGAAGACCCTAAGAACGAAGATGTTTTATACACAGGAACCGATAATGGAGCATACACCTCACTAGACAAGGGAGTTACATGGCATGCCTTTTCTAAAGGGTTACCTAATGTAGCTATCCACGACATAGTAATTCAGCCAGAAACAAATGATTTACTTTTAGGCAGTCACGGAAGAAGTATTTATAAAACTAACATTGAGTTTTTACAAAAACTTAATCCTAAAATACTTTCTTCTTCCTTGTATATATTTGATTTAACCTCTATAAAATATTCATCAAATTGGGGAGACTCATGGAGTAAATGGCTAGATATCTATGAACCCTTTATCAACTTTACTTATTATTCTAATACTTCAAAAAAACTATTGGTAAGAGTTGCTACAGAAAACGGAAAAACACTCCAAGAGTTCTCAGTAAATTCACATAAAGGATTAAATCAAGGAAAATATGATTTAACTATTACTGAGAAAGGAAAAAATATCCTATCATCAGAATATCCTGATGATGATATTTCTATAAAGAAAAATGGGAAATACTACCTTCCTATTGGAAAATATCAAATCGAAATTTCGGATAAAAAAACAACCAAAAAAACACTATTAAAGATTGAGTAAAAACAATTATAAAAAAGCAACCCCTAGGTTAACTACTCCTAGGGGTCTAAATTGAAACTTTAATTATATTTAACACAAACTCAACTTATACATAATTATGATTGTTTCAACTTTACTGTATCTTTGGTTCTATATCAAGGTGCGAAGATAAAGGCTATTAATGAAACTACCCTACCATGTCTTTGATTTTTAACAATGAATTAACACAACAAAGAAAACCTCAATTTAAGCATATCACCAACATAGACTTTACATTTTTATATATTTATTATTTTTTTATGTACTATTACCTTTTTTTCACTTATTCTAAACCCGCAAAACATGTGCCAATATATCTGTAATTTATTGACTTACATAAACTTTATATTTTATTTAACTTTAAAAATTTTAAAAGATTCTTAGTGATATTCCTCTAAAAAATTAACTGCAAAAGTATAAAGAGATAACAATTTCTCTATTTTTAAACAATAAAAAACAACTAATCAATACAATACATTTTCATCAACTGTTCTTTAAATATTATTCCTGTTTTAAAACAATTAAGCTTTAACCATATCCTTACAACTTGTAAAATACAAAAAAAAAAATTAAGTAAATACTTTTTATACAAAAAAATAACTCCTAAAACAAACCGCAACATCCGAATTACTTAATTACGACTTTAAAACCTACCTGAACATCTGTATCTCCTCCAAATTCATCTCTTACTACTCCCTTTTTAGAAATCGGTTTATGTATCAAATAAAGAATAATTTCTCCATTAGATGACTTAGTAAAAGTCCAATCAGAAGATATATTGATACCTATATTATTAGAATCTAAAATATCATCAGTGGCCGCAGCTATAGATAAACCTTTTACTGTAGGTGCATAAAAAACAAAATGATCGTCTTTCTCTTCAATCACCTCATCAGTTATGTTTTCAACATTGTTTGGGTTTGACCTATTGAGAAACTGAACTTTTACGTTATAGGTTTTGTCATTTGTAATAGCAATATCATCTTTATCCCCGTCCTTTTCCCAAGTAAAAGTTTGAACAGAATTATCACTTTTATCCGTAAATATTAAATTAACCGTTGTTATAACTTCTTCTTCATTTATTATCACAGGATCATCATCTTTAGTACATGATATTAACCCTACAAAAGCTATTATTAAAAAACTATATCTCTTTATCATTTTTCTAAAATTTATAATTTATATTAAGTTTAAAATTTCTTCCTATATTATCTACATAAAACCGTTGTCTATTTAGGTAATCTCTATAGGTAGTGTTAAATATATTTGATACACTAAGCCCTGCAGAAAAATCACTGGGGTTCCAAACACTGAATTTATAACTTCCCGAAATATCAAAAAGACTATATCCTTTTGGTGATTCAGAAATATCAATAGATTTAGATTTCAATTCAGAATCCTGTATGTACGTTGTTTCAAAATTGTTATTCGGAAACCTTGTTTGTTTAAATGAAGTAGTATTAAGCAGCTTTATGCTCCATCGTTCTTTTTCTAACATTAATGAAGATCTAATACTAGGTGCTGGCATACTTATTAACGGCTTTTTCTTATCCGTGTCTTGACCATATATGTACGAAAAGCCTGTTTGAAAACTTAGACTTTCACTAATACGTAATCCATAATCCAGATCTAAACCGTATAGCCTAGCGTCTGTTTGCTTATATTCCCATACAGGGAAAGCTCCTCTTATTGTATAATCAATTCTTGTGGGTTGGAGTAGAATAAAATCTTTTATAACGCTTAGGTACGGAGAGATCGTTAAGGTTCCTGAATTAAAAAGATTAGAAAACACTGCACTTAACGAAAACTTGAGGGCTTTCTCTGAATTAAAACGCAAATCTCCAACTTCAATTATAGCCGCACTATGATGTAAACCATCACTAAATAATTCCACAGGATTTGGAGCTCTATTAGCTAATGACGTATTAAACAATAATGAATTATTGCTAGAAAACCTATAATTAATACCCGCTGAGGCGGATAAACTATGGTAATCAAAATTAGGATTAGTCAACAATTGATTATCAAAATCTCCTAAAATAATCCCTGAAAAATTTAAATTATACTTTCTCTCATCCCAAAAATCCTTTATATAGAATTTTTTTGCATCAATATTAAAGAAATCGTACCGAACACCTACATCGGTTGTAATTGCATTATTAATTTTAAATTCCGTAATAGCATAAATCCCAATATTCTTTTTTTGATAATCTGGGATCAACCTTCTAACCCCTGTTTCTGAATTAGGTTTGTTCTTTTGGTAAGACAATTGAAAACCAACCCTTTTCTTAAAATTATTATTTGAGTCAAATAAAAAAGAGCTTTCAAGCGCTTGAGATTGCAACTCTAGGTCTAAACTTGCTTTACCTCGATTTTCTCCCCTACGGATATCATATTCTTTTCTATTATTATATTGAAAAGAGTATTGAATATTTAATTTTCCTAAATTTTTAAACCGATTATAGAAATTTAATTTCATTAAATGGTGCTGTGTTTCCTGCTTTGGCGCATCAATTTCATACGTAAAATCATTGATTATAAATGGCACTTCTGCATTAATAGCTCTTACTAAATCACTAACATTACCAATGTGCGAAGAACTCAATATACCTTGTGTAGTGCTATAATAACTATAATAACCTTCAAAACCATGCAGAAAATTAGAATACCCCACCCCTGTAGAAAAACTTTGCTCTCTATGACCTGTGTTACTTAAAACATAATCAGGGGTTTCACTATCTCCAAAACACTTTAATGTTCCTTGTAATTTTGCGCTCCAACCTTTTTTAAAACCCATATTCAAAGCTGTATTAACAGCTCCCCCACGCCCATTACTATTGGCTACTATTTGAGTTTTTCCAAAAACTGTATCCATTACTGTTGCCAGTTTGTTTTCAGCAATCACCACTCCACCAATGGCATTTCCACCATATTGCAAAGCTCCAGATCCTTTTATTACCTTTAAAGTATTAAATGCATTAATATCTAAATTAGGAGCATGTTCCTCTCCCCATTCCTGATCTTCTTGTCGCACTCCATTGTTCATTATAATAATTCTGCTACTATGAAGTCCTTGAATTACAGGTTTCACTATTGTATTTCCAGAAGTCAAACTATTCACTCCTGACACTTCTAATAAAGCATCTCCAAGTGACCGACTACTATATTTATCTAATTGATCCTTCTCTAGTATACTTTCTGTTTGACTATTTGTAATATTCTTTTTTACAGAAGTAACTACATTAACCTGATCTAAATCTGTGTAATGATGTTCTAAATAAAAAATTTTAGAATTAACATCTGCCATGTTGAGCCTTACGATTTGAGAATTACAATCTGCATGTGAAATCGTAAAAGCATAATCCATAGAGCATAGATGATCTATATAATAATTTCCTTCTGCATCTGTAAAGAAGGTACGATTGTTTAATTTTATAGTTGCTTCTTTGAGAGGTGTACCGTCATGAAAGTCTATAACCTTTCCAGAAAGTGTTTTATCACAATCCTGAGCAGATAGAAATCCAGCTCCCAAAAGAAACACTAATAACCAAGTGTGTCTTTTCATTAATAAAAAATATAATATAAGTTACTAACTATTAGTCTAAGTTTCACTAATAGTTATTTCTAAAACAACAATAAGATAAATTAAATTAAGCTATTGGAGGTGCTTTATTATGAAGTTTATTGTAACAACTAGTGCAGATTATAAAATTTGTACTATCAAACAAAACAATATTAACAGGAATTAAAACTGAATCAACAATATTTATTATTTCAGTTAGAATTAAATTATTATTATGATTGTCTGATGAGAATTGACATAACTTACAATCAATATCATTAACATCATCGTGACCTACAATATGCAAGTCAGCCAATTGTATGAAACTGAATAGAATCAAAAATATAGAAGCCGTAATATGTCTTTTAGCATTCATGGGAACAAATTAACAACTAAATTAATTTAAATCACCCTCATTATTCATAAGCTTTTGTTAAAAAACAATAAAACTTACTGTTTTTTCAACTATGATTTCCAGATGTTTAGGTAAATTATTACCTTTCCAAGGGTGCTTTGCTCCAAAAACATGATTTGCATTTTCTACAAGAAACAACTCACTGTTTACACTCTGTTCATGAATCTGTTTAGCTTCAGTTACACTTACAGTAAGATCATCCATTCCATGAACTATCAAATGTTGAATTTTAATTTTATTGGCTGCTTTAATAATACTCAATCTTTCTTCATTTTCTTTAAAAGAAGTATAAAACTGAAAATAATGAGGCATCTCCTGATTAGTCCTACCATTCATTACGTACATTACCCCTTCTTTTTCCCATAACTTGAGTTCTTCCCCTACAGGAAACCTATTTTTGTAATTCGACACACTTGCCCAACTAACTAATCTAGAAATTCTATTGTCCTCTGATGCTTTAATTGTTACAATCCCCCCTCCTCTAGAATGACCTATTAGAGTTATATCTTTTTGCTGTACTTGTTGTTTATATTCGAAATCTGTAGAAGTTACCCAATTTAAGACAATGTGTAAATCGTCCAATTCTTTGACATAATTATTATTTCCAAAAGCCTCTAAATCAAAAAACTCCATAGGTTCATCTACAGTCCCTCCATAGTGTGAAAAATTAAATTTCACAAAGAACAAACCTTCATTTGCAAAATTCTCTGCCACTAAATCCCAAACTCCCCAGTCTTTAAAACCTTTATAGCCGTGACAAAAAATAACTATAGGTAGTTTATCTATCGCATTATCATAAAAAACATCAATAAGTATAGGTTTATGATATTTTCCTGAAACTATAATATTTTTATTCTTTACAACCATTGGTTACACCTCTTTTTCAGAAAATGGAATATCAATCGAGAAAATCTCAATGATCAACTTTTTTAATTCCTCCAAATATTTATCAAAAACACCTGCATTAACATTATATTCAATTGCTCTTTTACCAGTTTCCTTTGTCCCAAATGCCAAAAAACCTTCTTTTAGGTTTTTAAAAGATATTATTCCGGCTTGAAATGAATCTGACATTCCTATTTCCCTACATTGCATATAAGAATAAGCTAGTATCTGAACAATCTTACTGCACTTATAGTCCTGAGTAATTGATTCCCAATCCTTAAGAACAACATCATTTTTATTAACCTTCCCTGTTTTATAATCTACAATTCTTAATTTTCCATCTAATTCGTCAATTCGGTCAACTTTTCCTTTAATCCGTACCACAAAATCTAATTCTGGTATTTCTATTAGCGTCTTTAAACTATTTTCAATTGACACTATTTTTATTTGAGAGCCACTTTTTAATAACTTCTCTTCAGATTTAAGAAAATTATATATATATCGTTTAGCAACTTCAAAAATCAACAAGTTTCTTCCTTGTGTAATATCGAGTTTTGAATATACATTTTTAAATTGATTACGAATCTCGGTATCTATTAAAGAAATCATCTTTTGGACAGCTTCTATTGAAAGAAATTTACGCTCTAACGGCTTATAAAACACCTCTAGAGTATTGTGGATAACAGTCCCCATTGTATTTGCTGCTATAGTTTCCTCTACCTGTTCGATCTCTTTAATCCCTAAAACATATTGATAGTAAAAATCAATCGGATTTCTAATATACGTGGTTAATGCAGAAGGAGACAACCCATAAGAAGCCAATTCTTTTAATTTTTTAATTATATCTTCATTCTTCTCTATTATTATCGGCTTTCTTTTGGTCTTAGCCACATCGGTAGTAACGATATACTTAGTTAATTTATGTAATGGTCTTTTATCTATTTCTAATTGTCGTAAAAATCTACTCTTTTCACCTCCACCAACTCCTTCACTTTCTGTATTATATATTAAATACACTTGCTTTGCTCTTTGTATTAATCGATAAAAATGATATGTATAAATAGCGTCTTTTTCTTTATAAGTGGGCAAATTATACGCTCTTTTTAAATCATATGGGATAAAAGAATTTACACTTTTCCCAGCTGGTAAAACACCTTCATTAACAGAAGTTATAATTACAGTTTCAAAATCCAAACACCTAGACTCTAACATACCCATTAGCTGTAACCCATTAAAAGGTTCTCCGCGAAAATCTAATGTTTCTGTATTTAGTATATCCTTGTATAATTGGTGTAACGACGATATTGAATTTAAGTATTGATAACTACTTTCTAAAGTGAATAGTTTATTAAAAATTAAAAAGAAGTGATAAACATATTCTAATTCTAAAGCATTTTTACTGCTATCAAGACTCTTTTTAAGATTTAAAATTATATTTCTTATATTATCTAAAGCTGATTTCGCATCTTTCCATTCATCAAACAATAAGCTTATGATATTTTTTTCTTCTGGTGTACATTTATCTTCTAATTTATCTAAAGAAACAAAAACCAAATTTTCTTTGGTTATCATTGTTGTTAGTAAAGTAACTGTAGAGCCTAACAACCAATAAACTGGAGAGCTATTAAGAAGTTCTAGCATTAGTTTATAATAAATCCCTTTAGCGTTATAATTTTTATGAAGATTAAAAAGTAATTCAAAAAACGCAGCAATAGGAACCTCCTTAAGCGGTAATCCCATTGTAATATTTAAAGAGCTTACCGTATTTGGAAGTGCATTTAATACCGGAAGTAACAGCGTTTCATCAGCCATTACCACAGCTGTCTTTTCTTGTTTTGAAACAGGTATATTAGCGATAATTTGACCTAAATACTTTGCTTGACCTACATTTTTAGGCACCCCTATAAGCCTAATATCTTTTGGCAATGAAAAATTGTTTCTAACCCAATTTAGTGGTTTATCTTTATAATAATTCCATTCGTTTTTATAACCTCTTAAAAACAAAGATGCTTCATGGTATTTGTTTTCTAAAAAAAAGGAATCCCCATCCCAAAATGCCTTTGCTTGACCAGCTTCTAATAAAGATTGGAAAATAATCTGTTCTGCATTATTTAAAGCATTAAATCCAACTAGAATATGAGTGCTTTTATTACTGCTTATGTACGAATTGATGTTTTCAGAAGCTTTTCTGTATAACAATCCTTGATAACCTATTTTTTTTCGTAGTAACTTAGCTTTAAAATTAGAATAGTAATCTAATAGATTTTCCCAAAAAGAAATGTAATTTTTTATCAAATCCGTTTTTTCATTTTGCAAATACCAATGATTCAAATCTTGAATACTTGATAAATAATTAAAAAAACTTTTGTGATCAATACAGTATCTATCAATCTCATTAAAGTCATGTATTAGAGTTTGTGCCCATCCACTAAAATTTTCGAAGTTTTCTTTTTCTAAATCTAAATGTGTATCCAAGTATGTCTCATAAAATTCAAATAACGTTTGAATAGCGTCTATTTGTTGTAACCCTGAAAGCTTGGAAATAAACTCCTCTATACTAAGAATAATTGGAACTAAAAAAGTTTGATCTGGATATAGTTCTAAAAGTTCTTTTTTTAAAAAAAGCCCCGATCTTTTACTTGGAACTATAAAAATTAACTCACCGATAGTATGTACATTTTCAGTAAGTTCTAAAAGCACTTCTTTCAAAAAAGTTTTCATATATATAAAATCAAATACCGCTTATTAACAGCACATCTACAAAACTAAAGAATCTAATATTTTAGAAAAATTTTTTTTCTGCTAAAATTTTTTTTAACACACTGCTATTAATAACTTATACCATTTTCTATTGCTGTAAATTAATAAGGATAATGGCATTAAATCAACAAATAAAGATTATATCCTAAAATAAAAAAGCGTCCCGATATGATCGGAACGCTTTTTTATTTATTATTTGGAAATATTGTCCGCTAAGTTATTTAGCTAAGTTAATTTCTACACGTCTATTTTGTGCTCTACCTTCTTTTGTCTTATTAGAAGCAATTGGTCTGTCCTCTCCGTATCCAATAGCAGATAATCTAAATTTATCAATACCATTAGCTACTAAATAATTTCTAACTGCATCAGCTCTAGAATCCGATAATCTCTGATTATTCTTAGCACTACCTTGACTATCAGTATGTCCTTCTACAGTAAACTTAGAAGTAGGATACTCATTTATTATCTTAATGATTTCAGCAAGTCTTGCATTAGACTGCTCCTTTATAGAAGATTTACCTGTATCAAATAAGATTTCTGCCGCATACTGGTTAAGCGATTTCTGAATTTCTTCAGTTACTTCTGGACAACCTTTGTTAGCTACCGTACCAACAACACCTGGACAATCATCATCTTTATCTAATACACCGTCACCATCTTTATCTTGGTAAGGACATCCATTATTCTCTACTGGTCCAGATTCATTAGGACAACCATCTTTAGCATCTGTAATTCCATCACCATCACTATCTGGACATCCATTAAGATTTGCTAATCCAGCTACAGTAGGACATTCATCTTTAGGATCTGCGATTCCATCACCGTCAGTATCAGCACATCCATTAAATTCTGCAGTACCTGCAACATCTGGACAATCATCCTTAGCATCAGTAATACCATCACCGTCAGTATCAGGACATCCGTTAAACTCAGCTAATCCAGGAACATCTGGACACTCATCATCCTTATCATATATGCCATCACCATCAGTATCTTTTCCACCAAATGCAAAGGTTATCCCAGCAGAATGTTGGAAATGAGTAGGAGGGTAATTGCTAACTTCATATTTTTCGAACACGTGTTTGTATGTCGACTCTATATTAAAAGCTAAGTTTTCTGTTAACCAAAAATTAAATCCTACTGAACCATTTAATGTCCCTGCTCCTATCTCTTCAACCCAAGTGTAACCTCCACCTACACCTAAGTAAGGATCAAACCATTTGGTTTTTATTAAATCTTTAAGGCTATAACTAATTTTTCCATCTACTGCGTAGTAAGACATGTCTACTTCTGGAGCAGGCGTTCCATCTTTAAACTCTCCTACTTTTTCTATTTTATTAACCGTACCAGATGCTGTAAAAGTAAAGCCATCCCCTACATATCTTCCAACAGATAGTTTAGAAACCGAAGGTAGTATATTCCAATGATCAGAAACGTTAAAATACTCATCAAAGATCTCTCCCTGAGTAAGTAATTTACCTCCAGTAGGAAAGAAATCAACCGCATTAACGCCAATCGATACTGCCCAAGGGTTGTTTTGATCTTGTGCATTCGCTGTACTAAACCCAAGTACTAATAACGAAGCCACTAAAAATCTGCTAAGATGTTTCATATTCAATAATTTAATTTTTTAAGTGTTAATTAGAGCAAATGTAATATGTTAATAATTACTGTCAAAGACAAATCGATAAATTTTTCTTTATTTACCAGTGTATATCGTAGTTAGAAAGGGTTTTAACTCTTTTTATACCCCCCCTTAAACGCAATATATTTGCTAGCATTTCAAGAAGAAACATATCCATTCTTTCTAAAATTGATTATGCAATTTTACAATAAAAATATCAATCACATCTACTATTCGTTAAGTAAATATAAGATTAATAATTATTTAGACGAACTTTAAATCAATATTTTCATTAAGATAAACTAAAATTTTGTAACCCACATTATAACCCAACTCCCTAAGAACTTCTCCATATTCATATAATTGCTCAGAATGAGACGAACTATACCTTCCTGTTTTATAATCAATTATGGTAGTTTTTCCGTTTTTATCAATACATATTCGATCTGGACGATATAATCTTCCATTAGAGATAATATCCCTTTCATTAAATATTGTATTTTCTTCAGAAAAATATGATTTAAGTTTTGGGTGTTCTATTAATTTATTTAACTCCATTTGTAACTGAACTTTTTCCATAGAAGTTATTAAACCTTTCATGTTTGCTTCTTCTACTACAACATCTACATCTTTATATGTGTATACAGATGCCATGAGTTCATGTATTAAATTCCCTTTTGCTATTGCTGCCTCCTGAGATGTATCCCAAAGTAATCCTGAATTGGTTAGAATATTTATTTTATACTTTTTATTAGAATTACTAAAATGTGATATTTTTATATTATTTATAAGATCTCCAGAATCTTTAAGAGTTCTATTTATCATCAAATGATCACCAAACTCATACTCTAACAATTCTTCATTCCACAAATTGAGGTGTTTTAAATAATTAATCAGTTTTCCCGAAAATTTATTTAGATTACACCCTCCTTTTGCGTTTAATTCTAACTTAGAAATTATGTATAATTGTTGCTCAGCTCTAGTTAGTGCTACATAAAGTAAATTAAACATGTCCAATTCTAATTGGGCTTGTCTTTCAGAAACATTTTTTTTAGCTATAGCTCCATAATCAGAAATTTCTTTACTATAATCTATTAAAACCTCGTTAAAACCATGAAACTCGTCTCCATTTACCCCTAACCAAGTTTTAGGCTCTAATTCTCTATAAATATCAACATTTGCATATGGATAAATCACACAAGGAAACTCTAACCCTTTTGACTTATGTATAGTCATTATCTGTATTGCACTTTCTCCTCTCGGGGCTACAATACTTAATTTATCCTTTTTTTGATTCCAATAGGATAAAAACCCCATGATTCCATCAGAATTTTTCTGACTGTAACTAAATATAACATCTAAAAAAAATTGAAGATAAGCAGGTGCATAGTCTGCTAAATTAAAACAATTAACAATATATTCTACGCTTTCATAAAATGGTCTAGTTGCCAATTGATTAAAATCAAAACTCACTCCATAATTCTCTATTTCTTTTACGAATAAGTCCCTATCACCAAATACTGTATTTTTAATAAAAGTATGTTTTTCAAGAATATCAAAGCGCTCGGCAAGAAAATACAGAATATTGGTTTTTGCTATAAGATGATCTGGCTGAATATACCAAGTAAGTAAATCTATTATTAATAGAACATCTGGAGAGTTACTTAGCAACAATGTTTCAGACGAAATAATAGACAGCTCTTTTTCTGTTAAATAATCCGCAATCGCTACCCCTTCTTTTTGTTTTCTTGTTAAAACACATATATCACTTAGACTATATCCTTTAGATAATAGTTCTTGTATAATTTCGTATACCCTTTGGGGATATAGTTCATTTTCTTCATCTACATTTTTAGCATTAATAAAACTCAAATTTACATATCCTTCTTTTTTGGTATTTATTTGTTGCTGATTCCCCTCCTTGTATAAGTCTTTATGAACATCTACACTAAAATCATTAGCCAAAAATGTAAAAAAACTATTATTAAACTTAATAATTTCTTGATGACTACGATAATTCTTTGGTAAATTAAACACCTTTTTTTCCTTTACAGAAAAGGGATTATGTTCTAATGAGAGATCGATAAACTGTTCCGCTTTTCCTCCTCGCCATCTATAAATTGCCTGTTTAGCATCACCTACTATCGTAACGTGACCTTTTTTTCCTGCTAATGTTTCGGCAGAAACCGCATTGTCTATTAACGGGATTAAATTATTCCACTGCAACTCAGAAGTATCCTGAAACTCATCTATAAAATAATCCCTATATCGCTCTCCTAAGCGTTCATATATGAAAGGAGCAGGCTGATCTTGTATAGCACTACTTATTATACTATTAAATTCTGATATCAACAATATTTTTCTTTCTGACTTTATTTCCTGCAACTCCTTATTGATTGTATTAAGAACAGTAAGAGGTGTAAGATTCTTAATTATATTTTTGAAAAACTTTATTTGAGTTACCGTTTTTTTTGTTCTTAAAAAAGCCTCTTCTATTAAAGGGCGAATAGAATCTATTGCTTCTTTTTTAAAACTATTTAGTTTAGCACTGTAGAAAGATGTAGTTTGTATATTCTGTTTCCACGCAGAAGTGTAATCTATCTTTATTTCACCTTGGGCTAGTTTTTGAAAATGATTTGGTATTGAGCCTCGAGTAAAGTCTTTATTATCTATTTCATTTTCAGCAATTAATTGCAATATCCGTTTAGAATCAGAAACTATAATATTTCGATATTCTTTTACATTTTTATATAAACCATTTTTTAACTCTTCAAAATCTTTTTTAGTTTTATTAGATAGCTGATTTAAGTACTCTCTATCATTTTCACTATATATAAGATGAGCAACTTTATTAAGTTCTGTAGTAATATCCCAGCTCTTATCTTCTTCTAACTTAGTATATGCAAAATCTACAATTATTTTAGTAAGCTCTTTATCTACACCTATTTTAGCAATTACTGCATCAACAGCTTCTTTAATCAAAGAATCCGTATCCATTTCGATTTCAAAATTCATAGGAATCCCCAAATCGTGAGCAAAAGTTCTGATTACCCTATGTGTAAATGTATCAATAGTTACTATATCAAAAGAAGCATAATTATGCAGAATACTTTTAATTATTCTATTTGCTTTTGATTTTAATTCTTGTTCAGGAATACCTGTGTCTATTGACAAATCACTTAACAAATCCTTATATTTAGGAGGAGTTTGAGAGTCACTTATAGCCACTAAGTTCTCTAGCACTCTTGTTTTCATTTCAGCAACAGCTTTATTCGTAAAAGTAATTGCTAATATATTTTTATAAACTTCTTTATACTCCCCGCTTAGCAAAGTTGTTAAATATTCTTTGACTAAGGTATATGTTTTTCCTGCACCAGCAGCAGCATTATAGACTGTTAAAGCATGTTGAGAATTCAATTGTATTTTTTTTACTAAAATACAAAATGATAGGTCATTCTAAATCTATAACACTCTTTAATTATTGAAGTGGCTTAAACCACTTCATTTGGAGATGTTTATTTCTTTGTTCAAAAAATGACTTTAATTAATTTTAATTAACCACTCTTATTCATAAATTTGAATTTATTCTTAACAATTGTAACTTAAAAAAATTGATTATGTCATTTGAATTACCAAAACTAAACTACGCTTTTGACGCGTTAGAACCACATATAGATGCACGTACCATGGAAATTCATCATGACAAGCATCACGCTGGATACACCAGTAAATTAAACGACGCGATTAAATCTTCTGATTTAGAAGGAAAAAGCATAAAAAACATACTCATCAATCTTGACATGTCTAATGGTGCTGTAAGAAATAATGGTGGGGGATACTATAATCACTCTTTATTTTGGGAAATTATGTCTCCAAAAGGAGGCGGAACGCCATCCGGAGAACTTGGAGAGGCAATAAATAGAGCTTTTGGATCTTTTGAAGGTTTTAAAAATGCTTTTTCTAATGCAGCAGGAACACAATTTGGATCTGGATGGGCTTGGTTGTGCGTTCAAAAAGGAGGAACCGTGGACATATGTGCCACTCCTAATCAAGACAATCCACTGATGCCAAATGTTGGATGTGGCGGAATCCCTATTTTAGGAATAGACGTTTGGGAGCACGCATACTATCTAAATTACCAAAACCGTCGTCCAGATTATGTTTCTGCTTTTTTTAATGTAATTAACTGGGACGAAGTATCTAAACGATATTTCCAAAATAAATAAAACAGATAGTAAAATTTCATCACTCAAAAAAAGGAGTTATTTGGATTCAGACCCAAATAACTCCTTTTTTTAATACTGCTATTTTTTTTACGAAACGTGATAAAATAAAAAAAGGTGGAAAATCCACCTTTTTTTGCCCCAAATCTACCATGAACTTAACCTACTTATGCTATGGCTCTGCTAATATATGGCGTTATTTCATTCCGAAGAAATCTTTTAGATGAAAGACCCATATATTTGTTGAACTACACATATTAACTGTTTTTAACAAGGTGCATTTCATTTATTTTTAGTATGCTCGCTCATCTTTACCTTCATAGAAATTTATAAAAGCTTTATTAACCACTCTATTTCCTCCAACAGTAGGATAATCCCCTGTAAAATACCAATCTCCTAAATTCTTAGGGCAAGCTTGGTGTAGGTTATCCACTGTTTGATATATAATTTTCACTTCAGAGTTTACACTTTTATCGCTAAGCAACTCCGCTATCTTGTCACTTACTTCTTGTTCTTCAAACCCTTCATAAATCAATTTTACAAAATTTTGAACTTCTGAATCAGCTATACTTTCCTGCGCCTTACATTTCTCATAAACCTGTTCTACTAAGTCATAGTTACCATTTTCTTTTAACAGTTCTAAAGCTGCTTGAAAAGCAATCAATCCCTCTAACCTAGCCATATCAATTCCATAACAGTCTGGATAACGAATTTGAGGCGCAGAAGAAACCACAATAATTTTCTTAGGGTTTAATCGATCAAGCATTTTTATAATACTTTTT
>CAVYIL010000128.1:0-6860 GCA_963768325.1 uncultured Flavobacteriaceae bacterium
GGTATACTACAAAAGCTAGTTTTATTTACTGAAGTAGTTTAAACAATAGTCCAAAAAAATCAAATTACATCTCATAATCGATTAAAAATAACAATTCAACTACGGTTAAGGCGTAAAAATCATTAAATATATCGCAATATTTTTAACTATTCATCGAAATAACATCCAATATATTACATTATTAGTAATACTTTTTAATATAATTATGAAATACACCTAGTATTTACTAAAAATAAATATCTTTAAAAAAATTTTTAAATAATCAAAAATGAAAAAACTTACAATTATTTTAATTGGGCTATTAACCAATATCTGTTTTGCTCAGCAAACCATAACAGGAACTGTTAAAGATTCTGATGGTTCTTTATTGCCTGGGGTCAACATTATCAAAAAAGGAACAAGTGATGGTGTTACTTCAGATTTCAATGGAGAATACAGTATTACCGTAGATGCTACTGATACATTGATATTTAGTTATGTAGGTTTCTCTTCTCAAGAAGTAGTAGTAGGATCTCAAACTGTAATTGACATAACACTTTCTAGTGGTGCGCGACTAGAAGAAATTATATTGGTAGGATCACGCTCTCAACCAAGAAGTAATACTACTTCTTCATTACCGGTTGATGTAATGCCTGCTAAAGAGTTAGCTTCTACAGGACAAATCACTTTTGATAAAGCACTACAATATAAAATACCTTCTTTTAACACAGTACAAACTCCTGTTAATGATGCTACGTCATTATTAGATCCCTATGAAATCAGAAATATGGGACCAAGTAGAACCTTGATCTTGATAAATGGTAAGCGTAAAAATCTAAGTGCGTTATTATATACGCAAACTTCACCAGGAAGAGGTGAAACAGGTTCTGATATATCTGGGATACCAACAGAGGCAATTAAACGAGTAGAGATATTAAGAGATGGCGCATCTGCACAATATGGGTCTGATGCTATTGCTGGAGTAATGAATATTATTCTAAAAGATAATGATCGTGATGGTTCTGCTACATTAAGAACAGGTATAACATCAGAAGGTGATGGAGAAACGATAGGCATCAGTCTAAACAATGGTTCTACTATTGGAGAAGATAAAGGATTTGTTAATTATACGGTAGATTTTTCTAAGGTAAGTTTATCAAATCGACCAAGCACTGTAGATGCTGAAGGAGAAGCTGCTGATTTTGAAGCAGATATTGCGGATGTTAGATCATTTTTAGCTTTAAAACCAGATGCAGGAAATATTAACGGATCGCCTGAAACTGCTGCTACTAAATTTACAGTAAATAGTGGATATGATATTAGCGAAAACACAAATTTATATGCTAATGCTTCTTATGTTTATAAGAAGGTAAATAGTTTTGCTAATTACAGAACTCCATATTGGAGATCTGTAAAGGATTATCCATATTTAGCAGATTTTTTTCCAAATGGACCAACGGGTGAATATATTGGTTATGTTCCTACTTTTGAAGGGAATTTAAATGATTATAATGGAACAATCGGTTTCAAAACTAAAAAAAATGGTTGGAATTATGATCTGAGTTATACTATAGGAGGAAACTCTCAAACCTATACCGTTAGTAATTCTCATAATAGAAGTAATTTGTTAAATATCGTTACTTTAGGTGATTTTAACAAAAATAATAGAATTGATTTAGTACCATATGATCTAAACAACAATGGTACTATAGAGGACAACGAAGGTGTAGAACAAGTTATAACAGGAAATAAATATAGAGAAAACAGCCCTATATCCTTTAAACCAGGAGGTACAAAGTTTTCTCATAATGTTGGAAATATTGATATTTCTAAATTACTTTCTGATCAAATTAGTGTTGGATTTGGTGCTGAGTTTAGAACTGAAACTTTCGAAATTATAGAAGGAGATCTAGCTTCATATGAAGGTGGTGGTGCCGATTCTTTTGCAGGAAACAGACCTGAAAACTCTGGGATATTTAATCGATACAATTTTGGTGGATATTTTGATGTTTCGGTTGATGTTACCAAAGATTTTTTAGTTAATGGTACTGTTCGTATAGAAGACTATAGTGATTTTGGGGAAGCTTTTGTATGGAAAATAACTTCTAGATATAAATTCTTAGAGGATAAACTAACACTTAGAGCATCTTTATCTACTGGTTTTAGAGCTCCTACTCTACATCAAATATATACACAAAAAGCACAATATAGTTTTGTTCCAGGTAAAGGGATTCAGGTTGGTGGTTTAATAAACAATGTTTCTACAGAAGCTAGTTTATTAAAATTACCGAAGCTTGATGCCGAAAAATCTACAAACTTCACGGCGGGTATTGGTACTAAAATTAACAGTAATTTAAATATCACAATAGATTACTATAATATCGCTGTTGAGGATAGAATTATTTTGAGTACAGAAGTAACGCCGCCAGCTATAAAAGAGTTTGAATCTTTAGCGGAAATCAGTTTTTTTGCTAATGCAATAGATACTAGAACATCTGGTTTAGATTTTGTTGCTAATTATAAAAATATAGAGATTGGAAAAGGTACTCTAGGATTTAATCTTTCTGGAAACTATACTATCGAAAACGAACGTGATGGTGAAGTAAAAAATCCAAAATTTGTAAAAGATGCTAACCAAACAGTGGTTAATGATACACAAGAAGCTTTATTCTTTACCTCTAGACCAAAAACAAAATGGATTTTAGGAGCTAATTACGAAATAGGTAAATTTGGTTTCTCTTTAAATAACACCTATTTTGGAAAAACAACTTTCAGGCAACAAGGATTAGATTCTGGTCTAAAAACCGAATTTATACCAAAAGTTGTTACTGATTTAGGAATTAACTTTAATGCTACAGAAAAAATCACAATTGCATTTAATGTTAATAACGTATTAAATATATTACCTGAATGGGAGTTTAAATCTCTTAATGCTGCTGGGGATGCTATTTTAAGTGACCCTGCAAAAGTAAAAACACAGTCTAATTTAATTACATTTAATCAAAGATATTCTCAGATGACTTATGATGGTTACCATTTTAGTCAACTTGGTACTATGTTTAATCTTTCGTTAAATTATAAGTTTTAAACATCTTAATAACAAATAATTTAATTCGTTTTATTTCTTCGGAAATAAAACGAATTATTTTTTTAAAACATCTCCTATTGTATTAAGATATTGATTAAATTGTATCAAATCATTGTGCCCACCTCCTTCTATTGTTATCATTTTTTTATTTTGTAGTGAAATGGATTCATATAATTTTTTTCCAGATTTATAGGGTACTACTCCATCATCGGTGCCATGATAAATGGTAATTTCACAAACTACCTCTTTTATAAATTCATTTGATGGAATTTTAAATTTCATTAATGATTTGACAGGGAAAATAGGGAGCCAATGATTTGCTACATCTTCTAAGTTATAATATGGTGTTTCTAAAATCAATTTATTAGGTTGATTAGTCGAAGCTATTTTTATAGCTATACCTGTACCAATGGATCTCCCATATACAATAATTTGATCTTGATTATAAAATTTTAAAACATAGTTATAAAACAACTGGGCATCTTGGTATAAATATTCTTCTTTAATCTCTCCTGTACTTTTACCATAGCTTCGATAATCCATAATAACTACATCATATTTTTTTTTAGCAAAAAACACAGCTATTTTCCCCCATCGCTTTAAACTTCCTTTATTTCCGTGAAAATATAAAATGACTCCTTTTGGGTTATTATTTGTGAAATGAATAGCATTTAGTTGTTCTCCGTCATCAGTCTTAAGAAATATTTCTTTAAAAGAATGATTAAACTGGTAAACATAATCTTCTGAAAGTTTTTCTGGTCGAAAAAGAATTTTATCTTGAAAAAAATATACAGAAAACAAGATTATAAAATAGAGTATAAAACTCCATGATAGTAGTTTTTTAAATTTATGCGTTTGTTTCACCTGAAGAATGTTTTATACCTAAACTAGTTTTTGAGAAATTAATACCTCTAAATCTAGAATTGATTATTTCTCCTAACATTCTATGATAGGATTCAAAATTATTTAGGTTTTTATGACCTCCTCCTATTATTGTATATAATCTAGTTAGTCTAGGTTTTATTTTAGATAATTTCACACTCGAGCTAAAAGGTATTAATTTATCGTGGGTTCCATGTATGATATGTATCGGGCAATTTACCTGCTTAAGCCACTTATAGGTAGGTATTGGATACCTTATGATTAGGGATACAGGCATAAAAGGGAGAAATTTAGAAACTACTTTGCTCAGGCTATAGTACGGAGCGTCTAGAATCAGCATTTTAGGATTATTAGTAGAAGCTAGCTTAGCAGCAAAACCAGATCCCATCGATCTACCATATAAAATGATATATTTTTCATCTACCCTTTCTTTAATTTTATCATATACGGATTGAAGGTCTCTTATTAAGGCGCCAAAGGAGCGTCTACCTGTGCTTTTACCGAATCCTCTATAATCAACCATTATTACCTCATATCTATGCCTTGTAAAATCAACGGCAAACTTTCCCCATCCTTTTATACTTTTAGAATTTCCTTTGAGATACAGAACAATTCCTTTTGGTTTATCTACAATAAAATGAAGTCCGTTAATAATAGCACCATCGCCTGTCTTTAAATTATATTCTTCTACTTTCTGATTTTCATAATAAAATTGAAAATCACTATCTAATTTCTCGGGTTTAAAAATAAAATACTCTTGCAAATAATACAAAGCTATACTCACAGCACAATATACTGCAAGAATGATAATTGCGATGTATCCCCAACTTAACATACTAGAATTTATTATAATACCCTAATTTACAAAATATTACAACAAAAAGTATAAAAAAATCCTGCTAATAGCAGGATTATAATAAAGTTGTTTACTATCGTTATTAACGTCTAGTGTCATAAATCCTAATACGAATACCTATTCGAGCATAAATATCAAAAAACTTACTCTTTGTTTTTACAATATTATCTACAAAATCATTCATTACACCTGCTTCTGCCATAACATCAAACATTTCTCCAAGCATATACGAAATTCCGCCCCCGTATACTCCTCCGATAATAACTTGCTCAAACTGATCTCCTGACTTCAGTTTTTTATCTCCTATTTCAAAACTAGTGTTTACTCTAAATGATGGTCCTATTTGTACAAATCCTCTTAACTTATCTTTACCACTCCCAAATAAATATCTTAACTTGGGTGTAAAACCTACTTGTAATGCTTTTATTTCACTGTTATCAGAGAACACTCCTGTGTCATCTTTAATTATTTTACTTTTACGCTGTAATAAATCTAATGAAAATACAATACTTGTTTTAGCACGGTATCCCATTACATATCCGTAACCTGCATTAAAGAAAAATCCAGTTCCTCCTTCGGTCTTAACATTATCAAGATTTAATTTAGAAGACGTTAAACCTCCTGTTAATTCCCATCTATATTGGCTATAAGAGGTAAAGGAAAGAATCGAAAAAAATGTTATAAATACTAACTTTTTCATAATTTATTTAGATTTGAGGGTGTAATAATAACGAATAATTAAAAAAAAATGATATATAAACTGTTTAGATTATATTGATTAATAGTTTTTTCTAAGATTTATGCATAAAATTCTGCTTCTGAAGTAAAAACTCTTCAGTTTCTACAATATCTTCGTCGGGTATACAACAATCCACAGGACATACTGCTGCGCATTGTGGTTCTTCATGAAACCCCTTACACTCAGTGCACTTATCTGGTACAATATAATAAATTTCGTCACTAACTGGTTCTTGAGCTTCGTCAGCATTCACGGCTTTACCCCAGGAAGTATTACATCTCCTTCTAAGTCTGTACCATCTGAATACCTCCAATCATCTGCACCTTCATATATCGCAGTATTAGGACATTCGGGTTCACAAGCTCCACAGTTTATACATTCGTCTGTTATAATAATTGCCATAGCTCTTTTTTATTATAAATTTGCAACAAAAATAACTCCTAAACGAGTGATAAACAAATTAGAAATGGTATTAAATGATAGAATTACTGCTTTTTCGGAATTAGGTAAGTTTCTAAAACAATTTAAAACTACTGGTTATGCTAAAGATAACACTATTCTGAATACTAATCTTTTTTTGATGGGATGGTGGATAAAATAGAGTCTGCTAAACATCATAATGGTTGGTTTGATAAAGAAAATGTACTATTTGCTTTGTCGCAGTGGGCTGGTTTACTAACTATAAATAATCTTGAAAAATGGTTATCTTCTTATCAGTTGCCAATTATACTACCAAAAACAATTGGTGTTATAATGGCTGGTAATATACCACTGGTAGGGTTCCATGACTTTCTTTGTGTCTTAATTTCTGGACATAAGGTTTTAGTAAAACAATCTTCTAACGATAATCAATTATTACCATATATTGCCTCTTATTTGGTGTCTATAAACCCTGAATTCAAAAATTATATTTCTTTTACTACTGATAAATTATCTGATTTTGATGCTATTATAGCTACTGGCAGCAATAATACGGCTAGATATTTTGAGCATTATTTTGGCAATGTACCTAACGTTATTAGAAAAAACAGAAATTCTGTTGCCATACTTACTGGCACAGAAACGACAGAGCAACTTACTGCCTTAGGAAAGGACATATTTAGATACTATGGATTAGGGTGTAGAAGTGTTTCTAAATTATTCATTCCTGAAAATTATGATTTTGACCTTTTTTTTAAGGCTTTATATGGATATAATGAAATTATGAATAGTGCTAAGTATGCTAACAATTATGATTATAACAAAGCTGTTTATTTAATGAGTAATTATAAACTTTTAGAAAATGGTTTTTTAATGCTTAAGGAGGATATAAGTTA
>CAVYIL010000129.1:0-6858 GCA_963768325.1 uncultured Flavobacteriaceae bacterium
CAGAATATAAAAATAAACTGATTATATATTCGGGTTTATTACTGAGTTTGTTATTAGGTAATTTTATTGTTTATTCTGATAATTTTGCACAGGGATGGGATGCTTCTTTGGCACATTTGCCGTATTGGAGTTTACGAAAAAAAGGGATTGATTATATGGATGAGAGTCGTATTCCTGTTTCTGAAACTGCTACTTTTTTCCCCAACAGTACAACTATTGACAATGTTGATTTAAATAATGATATTCGTTCTTTTATTAGTTTTACAGGGACTGAGAAATATGTGTTTTATTCAAATGTTTATAATTTAAGTGATAAAGAATTAGAATTATTACATCAGAATTACCATTCTATTAAATCTTTTAATAAATGTGGTGTTAGAATTGAATTAAAGCAGAAGAATTAACATTTTAATCATTTTCTTTTGTTGTAAATTAATGAGAAAAAGATGTTGTTTGCTTTCTATAGGGTTGGTGTTCTGAATAAGTTTTTTGGTTTTCTAGAGGGTTATTATAAAAAGGTTACCTACATATTGTGTGCAAGTAACCTTTTTGATTTAAATTATTTTTTTAAAGCTTTGCTTCTGTAAGTACATTAGCAGAATGAATTCCTTTAAATCCGATTGATCCTTCGCCAACATAAGTCATTTCTCCTGTGAAATTTTTACCTTCATCATTAGAAATAATTTTTAAATTGACTACATTTTGGTTTACTCTTGCTCCTATTATTAGGTTTCCTCCTGGATGCCAAGGAGCTGTTTCACCACCCCATTGATTTTGCGTAGCATAAGTGTTAGTACCAATTTTATTAGCTTTAAAACCTATCGGTCCTTCTCCTATATAGGTCATGCTACCAAAGAAAGTTTTCCCTCCATCATTAGACTGAATATTGAAAGCTATTGGATTTTGATCTTTTCTAGAACCTAAAACAAATGTACCTCCTTCATGCCAAAGAGCTGTAGATCCTCCCCATTGATTTTCTACAACATATACGCTTCCAGGGGTTTCTACTCCTTTAAATCCAATGGAGTCTTCACCAGCATAAGTTATGAAACCTTCTAGATTAGAAGTGTTCTCTACATTTTTAACTTTTAATTGTACAACATTTTGACCTTCACGACCACCAATAACCCAATTGCCACCAGGATACCAAGGAGCTGTAGATCCTCCCCATTGATTTTCTACAGAATAGTTGTTGCCTATTACCTGAACAGCTCTAAAGTCAATCGCACCCTCATTTTCATAAGTTATTGTACCTGAAAACGTTTTTCCGCCATCTCCAGAGATGATATCGATCTCTATCACATTTTGATTATCTCTACCGCCTAGAACCCATGTTCCTCCTGCATGCCAAGGAGCGTTAGAACCACCCCATTGATTTTGCACTTGATAAATTGCCATTTGTATATATTTTTAAGTTAGAAACATAAATATCAAACATCTTTTTTGTTTTTAACATAGGTATTAATACCTGTTTTTTTAAAACAACAGCGATTTAAGTTGTTGAATGTTATAACTATAAAATCAAAAAAGGATTTTATTGAAATATAGAATTAGCAGGCAGAAGGTATAAAGGATTTAGGTGTAAATTAGACAAATAAGGCTTTTAATTCTGTAGCATCATTGGGTTTAATTTTACCCGCCAGTAATAAACTTAGTTGTTTTCTACGCAAAGCAGCATCGTATCGTTGTTGTTCCAATTCTGTTTCTGGCTTAATTAAAGGAACAGTAACAGGTGTTCCTGTTTCATTCATAGCTACAAAAGTATAAATAGCCTCATTAGCTTTCGTTTTTTCACCACTTTGTCTGTCTTCTACCCAGACATCAATAAAAACTTCCATTGATGTCTTGAAAGCTCTAGAAACCTTTGCTTCTACAGTAACTACACTGCCCAACGGAATAGCTTTATTGAATGCGACATGGTTTACGGATGCTGTTACTACTATCCGACGAGAGTGTCTCCCTGCTGTAATTCCTGCAGCTCGATCCATCCGAGCCAAAAGCTCCCCTCCAAAAAGATTGTTTAAAGGGTTTGTTTCACCTGGCAAAACTAAATCAGTAAGTATAGTTCGTGACTCTGAAGGGTATCTTGTTTCCATGTAATTATTTTTACTTTTTAACAAAGGTAGACAGTAATAACGCAAAAATATTAGACAGTGGAGGTGTTTTTTTTAAAGTATAAAAAGTTTAAATCACTTCTATGTAAAACTATGAATTAAAAATCTTTGATTAACATCCAAGCTTTAGGGTCTTGTTCTTTTTTTATTTCGAATAAAGCTTGTGTTGCTTCGGCTCTGTTGTTGTAAGTTTCATAAACAACTTGGTGCAGACCATAATCATTAACCCCTATGAGACGAGCATTATATCCATCTTGTCTAAGTTGGTGCATTTTTTTTGTAGCATTAGATTCAATTCTAAAAGCACCAGCAACAATGTGATATTTTTCAAATTCTATTTTGTTATCGGTATCTTTTATAGTATTAAGATTGATTACAGGCAAGGGATCGGAAATATCGAAAGTGGCTTTCTGAATTTGGTTAAGAAACATTTGTTGACCTTGTTTTTCTTCAATATTATTAAAACCTATAGTGTTATTATTGATTTTTTTAATGCCAAAAAAACCACTTATCCCTAATGTAATTACAGCAACAGCTGCATATTTGAGATATGGGCGTTCATTGCGACTTTCGGGAGTAAAGGTTATAGGTGTTTTCTCTTCTAGAGTGATTATTTCTTTTTTGTATTTTTCTCTTATGATTTCAGGAGAGGTAAAAGAATCTAAACCAAAGGCCTCAGTAAGGTAATTAGTTTCAGATGGTTCAAATTGTAATGTGTTTTCTATAGATGTATAGAAAGATCCAATATTATTTAATTCTATTCGTTTTCCACTCACTATTTTCTCATTTATAGATAACACATAGTACTGTATTTTAGTAACAGCATCAGTATAAGATATGTTTTCAACAGAAACAATATAATTAGCTAGTAAGCCATCATTGTTTCGTAATTGACTATTAAAGGAGATGCTTTTTTTTGGTGGGTAAAAAGTAGAGGTTGGTTTATGAATAGATGCGGCTTGTCGTCTGGTTAAAAAAGCACCAAATTCGGGAATAATTACGCATTCATAACGATATAATAATTCACTTACATAGTTTGCAATGGTATCCATAATTCGTTTAATATTATTGTTTCTAAATGTCAAAAAATACTAAAAGCATAAGTATTATTTGTAGACTACTTCTAGGTGATCAAAGGTAATTTTTTTTGAATTTTATTAAAACAATAATGTTTAATTTTATCAACAGTTTTGTTTTTTTTCGTTTCTTGTGCTGACATACAATTTATTACATGACCATAGAAAACCTGAAATCCTTACTGATTCTTAAAAAAATCTCGAACTTAGGAGATAGTTCTATCAAAAAATTAATTCGAAAAGTAGGGTCTGCAGAAGGTGTGCTGAAAGAAAAGCCTGTAAACCTTTTAAAAATTGAGGGGATTGGGCAGTTTAAAATAAGAAATTTAGTAAACCAAGATTATAATAAATCTGTGGAGAATGAACTCAAATTTATTCAGAAAAACAAAATTAACTTTTTTGTTTATGATGAACCTGATTATCCTGAGAGGTTAAAATTTTGTGTTGATAGTCCTGTAATTCTATTCAGTAGAGGAAATATAGACCTCAAGAATAAAAAAATACTTAGTATCGTGGGAACAAGAAAGGCGACAAGTTATGGGATTCAATTTTGCGAAGAATTAGTAGAAACATTAGCGCCTTTAGATCCTGTTATCATTTCGGGTTTTGCTTATGGTATTGATATTGTAGCACAGCGACTGGCAATAAAACACAATTTGCAAACAATAGGATGTTTGGCGCATGGATTAAATCAAATTTACCCTAAAGCACACGAGAAATATATGGATCAAATAGAGGAAAATGGTGGTTTTTTTACGGATTTTTGGAGTACAGATACTTTTGATAGAAAAAATTTTTTAGGGCGAAATAGGATTATTGCGGGTCTTAGTGAGGCTACTGTAGTAATAGAGAGTGCTGATAAAGGAGGTTCATTGGTGACAGCAGAAATTGCAAATTCTTATAACAGGGAGGTCTTTGCTGTTCCAGGACGAACAAGTGATCCTTTTAGCAAAGGTTGTAATTTGTTAATAAAAACACAGCAAGCACATATGCTTACTAGTGCCGCGGATTTGATTTATATGCTTAATTGGGAATTAGAGGAAAAACAAAAACTGCCGATTCAGAAACAATTATTCATTGAGTTAGAAGAAAATGAAAGGATAATCTATAAATTTCTGAATGAAAACGGAAAAGAACTATTAGACAGTATTGCATTAGGTTGTAAAATACCTACATTTAAGACGGCTTCTATATTGCTTAATATGGAACTTAAAGGGGTTATTAGACCATTGCCCGGGAAATTGTTTGAGGCTATTTAAGCTCTTAATGTAGGAATCTCTTAAAAGGGAAATAAAGAGAAATAGATAGTGTTTTACATAGTGTAATTATTAGATAAATTTTTCAAAACTTCGATGGCTTTTTGTTCATCTTTTTTATCCACAAATATATGATCGTGGTAATATCCGGCGATTACGTTACAACTTATTTGATATTTGGCTAGTTCAGTAGAAAAAACAGCTGTTAATCCCACAGTATCCAGAGAAGAATGAATCGTTAGTGTAATCCATGATGCGATATAACTGTATTGTAGATTTAATTTGTCTTCTTTTTTTCGGTTAAGAATGATTGTTGTTCCTTCACTTTCTTTAAACTCACAGATTACATCCTTTCTATCAATGTTTTTAACATCTTTAACCGTAGAAAAAACAAACTCCCCTTCATTTAGTTTTGGGGTCATTTTTCGGATTAATAACGGGTCACATAAAAAAGTTGGGGAGAAAATTTTACATAATAGAAAATAAGTTTTCTTTAAAGTGAAAATGAATTTTAAATAGTTTTCAATAAATCAAATTAACCCAGTGTTTACGGGCATTGTTGAAATAGAACAACTCTCCTAAGGTCGAGTTGTTTCCAGTTCAACAAGCCTAAAATCACTAGCATAGTTTTTTTCTTTTGCATAATCCCCAAGAAATACATGTGACACAAAGAAACTTTTTTATTTAATTATAATGGTATACTTTTGGATTGAAAGACTGGTATACTTTTCGGTTGAAATAAACAAATTAAAAACAAATGAGTAAAAAAATATTAAATAACAACTCAATATCCACCGTTATTTAAACCCTAATTTTCTGAACACCATTATTCATCGCTAGTAAATTATATCTGATTCAAGACAATGTTGTAAATTTGAAAAACATTAAAATTTTACTGTTATGATGGGATCCTATATCATTGCTGGAATTATATTCTTAGTAAGTTCATTTGTAAGTAATAAGTTAAAAAGCAAGTTTAAGAAGTATTCTAATATTCACTTACAAAACGGCATGAGTGGAGCTGAAATTGCAACTAAAATGTTAGAGGACAATGGAATTCGCGATGTAAAAGTGGTTTCTGTTTCTGGAATGCTTACAGATCATTATAACCCTAGGGATAAAACGGTTAATTTAAGTGAAGGGGTATATAATCAACGTAATGCAGCAGCAGCAGCAGTTGCAGCCCATGAATGCGGGCATGCTGTACAGCATGCAACAGCATACAGTTGGCTAACCATGAGGTCTCAGATAGTACCAGCAGTCGGCATAGCCAGCAAATTATCTAACATTGTGATAATAGGAGGTTTAGTACTATCTGCAACAGGTATGATGTTTGGCAATACCATCTTTTTAATTGGTATTATATTGTTTGGGGTCACCACATTATTTGCGTTTATTACACTTCCAGTAGAATATGACGCTAGCAACAGAGCTTTAGCATGGTTAGAAAAAAAGAATATGGTTACTCAGCAAGAGCATGCTGCTTCTAAAGAAGCCTTAAAGTGGGCTGCTCGTACTTATGTTGTTGCCGCTTTAGGCTCATTAGCAACTTTATTATATTTTATTTCTATATTCATGGGAAGAAGAGATTAAATTAAAAAATATTTAACCAAGATAATCATATACTGATTTGGCGATCAATTTGTTGATCTAGGGATATAAACGTTTCAGTACGTGAGACCCCTTCGATGGCTTGAATGTTTTTATTTAATACCTTCATAAGATGCTCATTATCTTTACACAGAATTTTTATGAATATAGACCAATTCCCCGTAGTGTAATGGCATTCTATAACCTCCGGAATACCCTCTAATTGCTTTACTGCCATTGGGTTATTCACTGCTTTATCTAAATAAACACCTACAAAGGCCATAGTTTTATAACCTAACACCTTTGGATTAATGATAAATTTAGAACCCGTAATAAGCTCCGAGCTTTCTAGTTTACGCAATCTTTGATGAATCGCTGCTCCCGAAATCCCTATTTTTCTAGCAATTTCTAAAATAGGTTTACGAGCATCCTCCATGAGGTTACGCAAAATCTCCTTATCAATACCGTCTATTTTAAAATTGTTGTTTTGCGTTTTCATATTACAGTATAACTTTGGTTTATATTCAAAAATATAGTTGTCAATATAGATAGTAATATTAAAAAAATACCATTAAAATAAATATAAAGCTAAATGGATAATCACATGATACAACAATACAAAACAGCCATTTTATAAGAGAATCATCCCTTTACACCATCTAAATTATACCCTAAATAATCACATTCTTTTTCATTAAAAACAATACCATACCCTTCTAACTCTTTAAGTATTGGCAAATATATTTCCTCTTTAATAGGTATCTGCACACCTGGAGTCATAATTTCCTTATTTAAAATACGCAACGCTGCCATTGCAACAGG
>CAVYIL010000130.1:0-9340 GCA_963768325.1 uncultured Flavobacteriaceae bacterium
GACACTTAATATAATATTTGTAACAGTGCTCATTTTTATGAACTATTATATGTAATAAAAAAAGCATTTCTAAAATACAAACGTTTTCGTAGGAGTCATTCACTTGTGTAACTTTTAAAAAAAGAACTTATACCATTTTTCTTATGAATTTACTGTAAAAGAAAATGCCTTATTTTTTAATATATGCGATAGAGAAAAATCAAGCATAGCAGCGCTACGGTTTATTTTTATCTGGAAGCAGATAGGAAAAAAGAATGTTTTATTGCAGTAAATTCATAAGAAAAATGGTATTAGGTGTAATAATAAATTATTTTATCTAAAAGAAAAACTTTGTTTTAATAAAAGAGGAGTAGGGAAGAATATTTGTTTTAAGTAAATGTTTTTTAGATGATGTTTTTTGATAAAACATGTTTTTGTTATTAAAGTTAAATAATTGTTTTTTTTTAATAAAAAAACGGTTATGCTGATCATATTCGGATATAAATAATCTTTTTGATATTAATAAGCTCACTTCTTTACTGTCTCGCATCATTTCTTTAACCTTTTTTTAACCTTTTTTTAACATTTTTGGTGTTATTTTTTGATTAAAACCATCATAATAATTGAGGGAAAACACCCTATTATTCTTGTTTTCTTGTTTTACCTTTAAATCTATAATTAAACTAAAATATTTCATGCAATTAATTAATGAATATCCTTTAAATTTTCGGGGTATTGCCGCGCTTAAATTTGCGATAAGATGTCATTTAACGGTTAATTTTTTTCTAAAACATGACAAATGAATCCATACAAACTAAATCGAGAATAACAGAAAAATCAATTAATACTTCATTGTATTCAACCTATTCAGAAAAAGAATCCTATATGCTTAAAGGCAAAAATAAGTTTATAATTGAAAAATTAATAACCCAAAAATTAGGAAATGAGGTATGTCATTTCATGAGTGATCATCTTCATCATTATTTGTTAAACGATGTATTATTATGTGACACGAGGATCAAAGAAGAATTTTTGCGATATGAAAATCAATCTTGTGAGGTAGTTGTTAACTTAAGGAAGGCTAACGATTATCAAAGAATTAATAAATTTTTTGAGGCAGTAAACGAAAAATTACCTGATGGAGGAATATTTATTAATAATGTAGAGACATATGAAACAAGAAAAAAAAGGTTATTGAGTAAAAATCCTAAACCTTTTAATTACATATATTATTTCTGTGATTTTATTTGGACAAGAGTATTTCCGAAATTAAAAATGACTCAAAATGGATATTTTAGAATCACCAAAGGTTACGGTAGAGTGTTAACCAAGGCTGAAATTTTAGGAAGATTATGTTCCTGTGGGTTTGATATTGTAGAAGAAAAAGTAATCAACGAAAGACTCTATTTTGTTGCAAAAAAAACCAGAGTCCCCTCTTATGATATGAATCCTAGTTATGGACCCATTATTAGTCTAAAAAGAGTAGGCAAAAATGGGAAAATGATAAAAGTATATAAGTTTCGAACTATGTACCCTTATTCAGAATATTTACAACAATATATTTTTGAAAAGAATGACTTGCAAAAAGGCGGTAAAATTAAAAACGATTTTAGAGTATCAAATGAAGGGAAATTGTTGCGAAAATATTGGATAGATGAATTACCAATGATTGTAAATCTATTGAAAGGGGATATGAAACTAATTGGAGGTAGACCATTAAGTAAGCATTATTTTAGCTTGTATACCAAAGAATTACAAGAAAAAAGGGTACGGTTTAAACCCGGTTTAGTTCCTCCTTATTATGCAGATATGCCAAACACTCTAGAGGAAATTATAGACTCAGAGATGAGGTATTTAGAAGCGTACGAAAAAAATCCGAGACTAACAGACATTAAATATCTACTCAAAATATTTAATAATATTTTGATCAAAGGAAAAAGAAGCCTTTAAAAAAGGGAAATATACTTTGATTCTTTAACTAACAAACGTAGATAAAAATGTTTAAAAAAAAGCATAAGAAATTTATATTTACTTGTCATCATTCCTGAATATGGTTAATTTTATACTAGACTTAAATATAACATAAAAATAAAAAAATTCTAAATGAATTATGATACCCAAGATGACTCCGAAAACCTATTTATTAAGGAATTATTAGAGAAATACATATATAATTGGAGATTGTTTGTTTTAGCTTTTGTAACCTGTATAACAATAGGTTTATTGTACATATATTATACTCCAAAAAAATATAGAGTAACCTCTACTATTCTAATGAAAGTAGAGAAAAACAGTATAATGTCAGAACTCTCTGCTTTTGATGATCTTACTATTTTTAAAAATGCTAATCGGGAAGTCGAAAATGAAATAGAAATTTTAAAATCTAGACCCTTATTAGAAAATGTAATAAGAAAGTTAGATTTAGATATAGAATACTATAGAAAAACTAAATTAGCTAAAAGATCAATAGAATTAATAGATAAGTTACCTTTTAGAATACAATTATTCGATGATCAACATTATCAAATAGCTGCTAATTTTATAGTATCGATACTTTCTGAAACAGAATTTGAAATTAAAGACGAAGATGAGAACCATTTATTATCTGGTAAATTTGGAGTAAAAACAAGTTCGCCTTTTGGAGATTTTGTAATTATACATGATCCAGAAAAAATAAAAAAATACCAAAATGAGGATGTATATGTTCGAGTTACTCCATTGTTAGATGTAGTAGAAAGATATAAGTCAGAAATTAATATAGGTATAAAAGATGCTAAAACAAGTATAGTTACCCTCACAATGACTACTACTGCTGTAGAAAGAGCTAAAAAAATACTTGCTAATTTAATAGAAGAATATAATGCAGATGTAATTAATGATAAAAATCAAATCTCAAAAAACACAGCAAAATTTATAAAAGATAGATTAGATATAATTAATCTAGAATTAGATACTCTAGAAAAGAATGTGGAGTCATATAAAACTAAAAATAAGCTAACAGACCTTTCCTCAGAAGCTTCTTTGTTTTTAGAAAAAGCATCTGATAACGAAAAAGTAAAAACAGAAACGATTATACAAATCGGATTAGTTGATTTTTTAAACAAATATCTCAAAGAACCAAGTGTTGATTTACTACCAATTAATATCGGATTTACGGATAGAGGAACAGTAGAGATGATTGCCAAATACAATGAGATAGCCTTACAAAGAAATAAAATTCAGAAAAGTACAGAAGAGTTAAACCCAACATTAGTAGTTCTAAATGATAAGCTAAATGACCTAAAACAAAGTTTACAACAAAGTTTAATAAACCAAAAGCAAACTTTAGAATTTCGACTAAGTGACCTAAGAAACAGAGACACTAAGATTAATGCCAAAATTATAGCATTACCAGAAAAAGAAAGAATGCTTCATGATATCCAGAGACAACAGAAAATTAAAGAAACACTATTTCTTTATTTATTAGAAAAAAGAGAAGAGACAGCTATATCCTTAGCAGCAACAATTTCCAATGTAAAAGTAATAGAAAAAGCATATTATTCTCGTAAACCCATTAGTCCAGACAAAAAGAAAGTATTTATATCGGGTTTTTTAGCAATTTTTATTATTCCCATCGTTATTATTTTTTTAAGAGAACTATTAAATACCAAAGTACAAGACACTAAGGATTTAAAAAAGAAGCTAGATTTACCGTTGTTAGGAAATATACCAGCTTCTAAAAAAGGAATTCAATTAGTCGCCTCAGGAACTGATAGGTCTGTTTTGGCAGAGGCTTTCCGGCTTTTAGAAACGAATTTATACTTTATGTTAACCAATACATATGGGGTAGGAAAAGTTATGTTAATAACATCAAGTGTCAAAGGGGAAGGGAAATCTTTTATAGCCAGTAATCTCGGAATTACTTTGGGACGATCAGGGAAAAAGGTAGCGTTATTAGAAATGGATTTGAGATCTTCAGAGCTAAGAAAACGATTGAAAGTTAAAGAGAAAAAAGGAATAACAAACTATATAAAAGATGATACAATTCAGGTAAAAGATATGATATGTAATCTAGAAGAACATCCAGGTTTAGATATATATCCTTCAGGACCGAAACCTCCCAATCCTGCCGAACTACTTAGGCATGATAGAGTACAAGAATTATTTTCTGTTTTAAAAAAAGAATATGATTATATTATTATAGATACTCCACCAGTAAGTCTGGTTGCTGACACACTATTGTTGAGTTCTTTTGCAGATTTATGTGTCTATGTAGTAAGAAGTAATTATTCAGACAAAAGATTATTATCTGTGCCTAAATCACTATATCACAATAAACGATTTTCCAGTATGGCAGTATTATTTAACGGAATAAATCTAAAAAGAGAATATGCGTATGGTTATGGTTATGAAGAGGATCCTAAAACTAATTTTTTTAATAAAAAAAGAATTAGTTTAATAAAATAATGTTTTGCGTTATTCTTTATAGTAAATGAGGTGGCTTAAACTTTTTTGATTCTGGCGAAAAATAATTATTTTTTACTCAATAGGAAGTGTTTTTGCACTTCATAACAGCGCTACAAGGTAATAAAAAGACATACAAATGGCAAATGCAGAATCTTTAACTCCAAGATAAAGTTGTTTAGAGCAAACCTAAGAGGGGTAGTTGATGTGAAATTATTTCTCTTTAGAATGGAAAAACTTTTTGCCTAATTCCCAGAATATTTATGTGAGCCGTTTAAAAGGGCTAACAACTAAATGTAATCATTTTTGAAAAACTTTCGGATGGTTGTGATCACATATATATAAATCCTACTTTTTTAGGGTAGGATTTATATTGATAAGGTTATCATAGATGTTACTAAACTAGCATTGTAACAGGATTTTCTATATATTGCTTAAGTGTTTGTAAAAATTTTGCCCCAGTAGCTCCATCTACAGTTCTGTGGTCGCAAGCAAGTGTTACTTTCATGGTATTACCTATCACTATTTGCCCATTTTTAACTACTGGTTTTTCTACAATAGTTCCGACTGATAAAATAGATGAATTGGGCTGGTTAATAATTGATGTAAATTCTTGAATACCAAACATTCCTAAGTTAGAAACTGTAAAAGTGCTTCCTTCCATTTCTTGAGGGGTTAATTTTTTGCTTCCTGCTCTGCTAGCTAGGTCTCTTACTTTGTGATTAATTTCACTGATACTTATTAAATCTGTAAATTTAAGAACGGGTACAACTAATCCATCTGGTACAGCTACTGCTACGCCAATACTAATGTGTTTGTTAATTATTGTAACCTCTTCTTTCCAAGTTGTATTAACCTGAGGATGTTTTCTTAATGCCATTGCACAGGCTTTAACTATCATGTCATTAAATGATATTTTGGTATCAGGCAATTCATTTATTATTTTTCGAGAGGTTATGGCGTTATCCATATCTATCTCCATGGTAAGATAATAATGTGGTGCAGTAAATTTAGAGGCAGATAAGCTTCTTGCAATTGCTTTACGCATTTGAGAATTCTTAACTTCTTCGAATTTTTCTTCCCCTACAGGTGTAAAAGTTTGTATAGATGAAGCAGAAGCAGCAGAAGACATTTCTTTTTCGGCGTTCTCTGTTCTTGCTGTCGTTGGTGGCGTATACGATTCGATGTCTCTTTTGGTGATACGACCATTTTCACCAGAACCTTTTATTTTTGATAAATCAATATTTTTATCTGCGGCGATCTTTTTTGCTAGTGGAGATGCGAATATTCTTCCACTTTTGTTGCTTGATATATTTGTTTGACTTTTTGAAACTTCTAGATTTTCAACTGGTAATGAGTCTCTTTTTTCGGTTTTACTTGGGGAATTATCCGATGCTTTTCCTATTATTTCTGAAACATCTGTTTCTGCAGGACCTATGATAGCTAGTAATTTATCTACGGGTGCTGTTTCTCCTTCTTTAATACCTATATATAATAAGACTCCATTATAGAATGACTCAAACTCCATTGTGGCTTTGTCCGTTTCTATTTCTGCAAGTATGTCGCCTTCCTCTACTGGGTCTCCAACTTTTTTTAACCAAGTAGATACCGTTCCTTCTTCCATTGTATCACTCAGTCGAGGCATTGTAATTATTTCTACACCTACTGGTGTTGTAAGATTAGAGTCTGAGATATTTTTTTCTTTGTTTTCTTGATCTGGTGTATCGATTTGTTTATCATTATTTTGATTTAATAATCCTGATATATCTTCTCCTTCTTCTCCTATGATTGCCAACAACTTATCAACGGGTGCTGTTTCTCCTTCTTCTATTCCTATATGGAGTAATACACCATCGTAGAAAGATTCGAATTCCATTGTTGCTTTATCGGTTTCTATTTCGGCTAAAATATCACCTTCACTTATTTTATCTCCTTTTTTGACCAACCATTTTGCTACCACTCCTTCTTCCATAGTGTCGCTTAATCTTGGCATGTTAATTATTGTAGCCATAATATAATCTATTGAGGTTTGTGTGCTAAAAATGGATAATTATCTTGTTCATAAACTACGTCATACATTACGCTCTTTTGAGGGAAAGGTGATTCTTCTGCAAATTTCTGACATTCGTTTACTTTATCTTTTACGTTTTTATCTATTGCCATAATTTCTTCATCTGTAGCATACTTTTTTTTCTTAATCACTTCTAGTACTTGAGATATAGGATCTATTTTTTGATATTCAGCTACTTCTTCTTTTGTTCTGTATTTCTGGGCATCGCTCATAGAGTGACCTCTGTATCTATATGTTTTTAATTCTAAGAAAGTTGGTCCACCACCTGCTCTAGCTCTAGTAATGGCTTCGTCTATTGCTTTGGCAACTTTTACAGGATTCATAGCATCAACAGGTCCGCAAGGCATTTCGTATCCAAGTCCTAATTTCCATATATCGGTATGGTTTGCTGTTCTCTCTACAGAAGTACCCATGGCATAACCATTGTTTTCTACACAAAAAACAACGGGTAATTTCCATAACATTGCTAAATTAAAACTTTCATGTAATGAACCTTGTCTTGTTGCTCCATCTCCCATAAAGGTTAAGGTAACGGCATCTCTATTATTGTATTTATCTGCAAAGGCTAATCCTGCTCCTAAAGGTATTTGTCCTCCTACAATTCCATGTCCTCCATAAAATCTATGTTCTTTAGAAAATATATGCATAGATCCTCCTAATCCCTGAGAAGTTCCTGTTGCTTTACCATATAACTCTGCCATTACTCTTTTAGGATCTACTCCCATACCTATTGGTTGTACATGATTTCTATATGCAGTAATCATTTTATCTTTGGTAAGATCCATAGCGTGTAATGCTCCGGCCAAAATTGCTTCTTGACCGTTATATAAATGTAAAAAACCTCTTACTTTTTGTTGAATATATACTTGAGCTAGTTTATCTTCAAACTTTCTCCAAAAGAGCATATCCTCATACCATTTCAGGTAAACTTCTTTAGTTATTTTTTTCATCTAGATTTATAATGATATTTTCACATTTAGTCAGTTTTAGTACTGACAAGTATAAAAATGATAGTCTTATTTATTAATTTCTCACATTAAGCCAAAAGCAAAAATAACGTATTCGTTATTAAGGAAAAAGGAGTTTTACATAAAAATAAACGAAAACGTTATAAATACGAATTATCAAAAATAAGCGGAAGTATATTAGCTACTGATGAAGATTTCACTATTTTCCCTGTTTCTCCGGTAAAAAATATTTCTATTGGTTTTTTTTGTTTTATTTCATATTCGGCTATAGCTTGCCTACAGGATCCACATGGTGGTGTGGGTTTGGTTAATTTCTGCTTTAATGATTTTGCGGATAAAACCATTTTTGATATAGGTATTTCTGGGAAATTAGCTCCCGCATAATAAATAGCTGTTCGTTCTGCACATAATCCTGATGGATAACAGGCGTTTTCTTGGTTATTCCCTAGGATAATTTCTCCATTTTCTAATAATATTGCGGCTCCTACTAAAAATTCTGAGTATGGTGCGTAAGCTTTGTCTCTAATTTCATAGGATTGTTGCATCAATTTTTGGATATCTTTGGGCAACTCTTCTACAGATTCATAGACTTGTAAAACAGATTTTATTTCGATTTCTTTCATTATAGTTATTTATATTCTAACCTTATATTTTTCGTTATTATTTTTCGATTTAATTCTGTGTATGGTATAAAATAGCACAAATCAAAGGTCAAAGAAAATATAATTTATACTGAATCACTATATCTTTTACATAAAAAAGTATCAAATCTTAAGATTTGATACTTTTTTTATGTTTTTATATTTTATGAAATGGTTTAAACTTCTATAAAAATTATTATCTATCGAAATAATCTTCTCCGAAATTAAAGGATAGTCCAAAACGAAGTGTTCCTTCTAATGGGCTCTGAACTGCGGAAGTCGAGAATAGATAGGATATATCTATATTTACTATTGAATATTTAAAGCCTGCTCCAATAGACAAAAATTTACGTGCTCCTTTTTCTTCACTTTCATTAAAATATCCTGCTCTGAAGGCAAATACGTCACGATACATATATTCTGTTCCCAAGGACCAAGTGAATTCTTTTAATTCTTCACTAAAGCCTCCTGGTGCGTCTCCCCAAGAGGAAAATATAGCTCCAAACTCACTTGTATTATTATACTTTATGTTTGCTGCGTTTTGTTCTTCGGTAGATACAAGACCGTCTTTATTGGTATCTGGATCTAGCGGTGTTGGTACTAATAATTTACTAAATTCTAAAGAAGGCGTAATTCTATTGAATTCATCTAATAGGAAGTCAAATCCAACACCTGCTCTGAAATTTGTAGGTAAAAAGTTTTCTTGCCCAGCAGCATCATATTTAATTTTTGGACCAATGTTAGAGATATTTGCTCCAGCTCTCCATCGTCCATTAAAGCTACTATAAGCTATTTCATCACTTTGATAGAAACCAGCTATATCAACTCCAAAACTTCCTCCTGAAGTTGCATCTCCTCCTTGAGGGGTATTCGAAAGTTTCAAATCAGATCTCAAATAACGACCTGCTACTGCCATGGATATATGTTCATCTAGTTTTAGGGCATAGGATATATCAATGGTTAATTCATTAGGTTTTTGAATAAGTCCTTCTACTATTGCATTTTCTCTAAACTCAATTTCACCAAGGCTAAAGTATTTAAAACTGGCTGCAACTGCACTTCTTTCATTAAGGCGATTATAAAAATAAAGGCTTCCTAGCCCTATATCGTTTACTAGGCTACTAAGGTAAGGTGTGTAATTAACTCCTACTCCCATTTGTTTGTTGACAAAAGCATATTTTGCAGGATTCCATTGTTGAGAAAAGGCATCTGCTTTAGTGGCGACACCGCAATACATT